>JALRGF010000330.1 GCA_023253495.1 Verrucomicrobiales bacterium | reverse complement strand
GCCGAGGACGTGGAAGGCGAAGCCCTCGCCACCCTCGTGGTCAACAAACTCCGTGGCACCCTGCAAGTGTGCGCCGTCAAAGCACCCGGCTTCGGCGACCGCCGCAAGGCCATGCTCGAAGACATTGCCATCCTCACCGGTGGCCGCTGCATCACTGAAGACCTCGGCATCAAGCTCGAAAACGTCGAGCTCGCCGACCTCGGCTCGGCCAAGCGCCTCGTCATCGAGAAAGAGAACACCACCATCGTCGAGGGCAAGGGCAAGAAGGCTGACATCGAAGGCCGCATCACCCAGATCCGGCGCCAGATCGAAGAAACCACCAGCGACTACGACCGCGAGAAGCTCCAGGAGCGCCTCGCCAAGCTCGCCGGCGGCGTGGCCGTCATTCATGTCGGTGCCTCGACCGAGACCGAGATGAAGGAAAAGAAAGCTCGCGTCGAGGACGCTCTGCACGCCACCCGTGCGGCCGTCGAGGAAGGCATCGTTCCGGGAGGCGGCGTGGCTCTGCTCCGCTGCCAGGACGCGATTGCCGGCCTGAAGCTGAAGGGCGACGAAAAGACCGGTGCGGAAATTCTTTTCCGCGCCATCGAAGCCCCCCTGCGCACGCTCTGCGAAAACGCCGGTGTCAATGCCGCGCTCATCGTCGAGAAGGTCAAGGAAGCCAAGGGCAACACCGGCTACAATGTGGCCACCGGTGCCTACGAGGACCTGATCAAGGCCGGCGTCGTCGACCCGGCCAAGGTGACCCGCAGCGCGATCCAGCACGCCTCCTCGATCTCCGGCCTGCTCCTGACCACGGAGTGTCTCATCACCGAGATCAAGGAGAAGAAGGAACCTGCCGGCGGCGGCCACGGCCACGACCACGGCATGGGTGACATGATGTAATCGTCGCACGATCCCGGTCCGTGAGGACCGGTGAGCGAGTCTGCCGGGAGTCCCATCAGGGGCTCCCGGCTTTTTTTGCAGTGATGGCCCGCGGTGCGCCGGCGCGGCACTGCGGCCGGGCTGGAATGATCAGGGGATGGCGACGCGGATCGCGAATATCGCGCGGAACGGCAAGGATTCTGCTTTGACCGGGTCCACATGGCCTTCTGTAACTGAAGGCACCGGCTCCGGCGACGGGGCCGGCGGCGCCTTGGGCGTCTCCCCTGCTGTGTCTCCGGGCGTTGTGGCACGGGTGATGGAGTCTCATCGCCCGGATCCGGAGGTGGTTCTGCTGCTTCCGGGCGGCGGGGGAGCGCCTCGCGGGTGTTGGCGGGACATCGCCTCCGGTGCTTGCTTCACCGGCGATGGCGGCGCAGGCTGGCGGCATGGATTCATCCGGCGCCTGTTCTCCGCTCAACTGGAATTCCCGCGAGCTGACCCGCGGTTGGCAGCGCGGGGTGCGGGCGTTTTACTGGGGGTTGGGCTGGACGGAGGCGGATTTCGACTGTCCGCAGGTCGGGATCGGGGTGCCCCTGCTGGATGGCAACCTGTGCAATGTGCACGCCTACGCGCTGGCGCAGCGGATCAAGGACGGTTGCGCGGCCGCCGGGCTGATCGGGCTGCCCTTCGGGGTGCCGGCGGTGAGCGACAACATCACCCAGGGGCAGGAGGGGGGCAACGCCTCACTGGTCTCGCGCAACCTGATCGCCAACAGCGCGGAAATGGTTGTCAGCGCGCACCGGTACGATGCCCTGGTCGGACTGCACCACTGCGACAAGAACGGCCCGGGTTTTGCCATGGCCCTGGCGCGGCTCAACTACCCCGGCCTGCTGGTCAGCGGCGGCTCGATCCTGCCCGGCTGCCATCAGGGCCGGCCGGTGACGATCCTTGATGCCTATGATTCACAGGCCAGGGCGGACCAGGGGGCCCTGGGCCATGAGGAAAGTGAAGCCATCATCCGGGCGGCCTGCCCGGGACCCGGCGGCTGCGGCATCGCCGCTTCCTTCAACACCTGGGGCATCGCCATGGAAGCCATCGGCCTGATGCTGCCGGATTCGTCGTCGATCCCGGCGGTCGACGCCGCCAAGCAGGAGGAGGCGGCCCGGGTCGGGGCGGCGGTGCGCCGGTTGCTCGAGCGTTCGCTGCGCCCGCGCGACGTGCTGACCCGCGCCGCCTTCGCCAACGCCATGACCGCGATGGCCGCGGCCGGTGGCTCGACCAACGGCGTGCTGCACCTGCTGGCGCTCGCCCGGGAGGCGCACGTGGACTTCAGTCTGCGTGACGTGCAGGCGATCTGCCGGCGTACCCCGGTGCTGGCGAATTTCGCTCCGCGCGGCCATGCGACGATGCTCGATCTCCATCACCTCGGCGGTACCACCACGCTCCTGCGCCACCTGCTGGACGCCGGCCTGCTCGACGGGTCGTGCCTCACCGTGACCGGCCGGACGCTGGCGGAAAACTGCGCCGGGGCCCGGTCGGTGCAGGCCGCGTCCGATCCCGGCAGCCCGCCGCCGCTCCTCGCCCCGGCCGATCGGCCGTTCAAGCCGTACGCCGACATCCAGGTCTGCTTCGGCAACCTCGCTCCCGACGGCATCGTCTTCAAAAGCTCGAGCCTCGCTGAGCCGCGTTTTGCGGGGGAGGCACTCTGTTTTTCCGACGCCCGGGCGGTCTCGGAGGCCGCCACTGCCGGACGGATCCGGCCCGGCCACGTGGTGGTCCTGCGCGGCCTCGGTCCGGTCGCCAGCGGCATGCCCGAAGTGCTCGTCACCACCGCCGCCCTCAGCACCCCGGCCCTCAAGGGCAAGGTCGCCCTGGTCTCCGACACCCGCGTCTCCGGCGTCAGCCACGGCTGCATCGGCATCCACTGCGCCCCGGAGGCCGCCGTCGGAGGCCCCATCGGTCGGGTTCGCGACGGCGACCGCATCGCGTTTGACCTGCTCGCCGGCACCATCGAGGTCGATGCCGACCTCGAGACCCGCCCGGACGTTCCGCCGACCGCCGCCCCCGCCCGCGGGTACCTCGCCGATTTCGCCGCCACCGTCACCCAGGCCCAGCACGGCTGTGTCAGCCGGTGGGTGCTGGGTCAGTGATACGCACTGTTATCGGAGGGCCGGTGTGGCAGGCGCCGCGTTCCCGGAGCGCGGTTTCGGCAGGGGAGATGAGATCGGACTCGGACGTTTCCAGGTATTCGCGCTTGCGGACGTCGGTGCCGGTCCTCAGGGCGCGGGCGCCGGTTCGAGAGCTTCGGCGAGCACGTCGTCGACGGTTTCGACCGGCACGATGCGCATTTTCCGGCGCACTTCGTCGGGCAGGTCGGGGATGTCCTTCTGGTTGAGTTTCGGGATGAGGATGGTTTTGATGCCGGCGCGCAGAGCGGCGATGGATTTTTCCTTGAGGCCGCCGATGGGCAGGACGAGCCCGCGCAGGGTGACTTCGCCGGTCATGGCGACGTCGCGGCTGACCGGGCGGTTGGAAAAAAGCGACGCCAGCGCGGTGAACATGGCGATGCCGGCGGACGGGCCGTCCTTGGGCACGGCGCCGGCCGGCACGTGGACATGGACGTCGCTTTCGTCAAAGGCCTTGGGGTCGATGCCGAGGGTGCCGGCGCGGCTGCGGACCAGGCTGGACGCGGCCCGCACCGATTCCTTCATGACGTCGCCGAGCTGGCCGGTCAGGGTGAGTCCGCCCTTGCCCTGGTAGCGGATGGCCTCGATGTGGAGCACTTCGCCGCCGACGGTGGTGTAGGCCAGACCGGTGACCACGCCCGGGGCGCTCGTCTGCAGTTTGCTTTCGCGGACAAAGACGGCCGGGCCGAGGGCGTCGACGACCACCGCCGGGGTGACCTCGGTGCGGGTGGTTTCTCCTTTGGCCACGGCGGCGGCGACGTGGCGGGTGACGGAGGCGACCTGACGTTCGAGGTTCCGCACCCCGGCCTCGCGGGTGTAGTCCTCGACGACCCGCTCAAGGGCCTCCGTGGTCCACGCGCACTGGTCGGCGCTCAGTCCGTGCTCGGCGAGCTGTCGGGGCACGAGGTAGTGGCGGGCGATGGCGAGTTTTTCGCCCTCGGTGTAACCGGGCAGCTGGACGATTTCCATGCGGTCGCGCAGCGGTCCGGGAATGGTGTCGAGGGTATTGCAGGTGGCGATGAAGATGACCTGGGAGAGGTCGAAAGGCACGTCGAGGTACCGGTCGGTGAACTCGTGGTTCTGGCGCGGGTCGAGCACCTCGAGCAGTGCGCTGGCCGGGTCACCGCGGAAATCGGCACCGAGCTTGTCGATCTCATCGAGCATGATGACCGGATTGCGGGTGCCGAGACGGCGCAGTTCCTGGATCAGCCGGCCCGGCATGGCGCCGATGTAGGTGCGGCGGTGGCCGCGGATTTCCGCCTCGTCGCGCAGACCGCCCAGGCTGATGCGGGCGAACGAGCGCCCGAGGGCTTCGGCGATCGACTGGCCGAGGCTGGTTTTGCCGACGCCGGGTGGTCCGAGCAGGCAGAGGATCGGGCCGCGGCCGGCCGGGTTGAGTTTGCGGACAGCGAGGAATTCGATGAGGCGTTTTTTGACCTTGGCCAGCCCGTGGTGGTCGCGGTCGAGGATTTCCTGGGCCTTGGCGAGGTCGACCGATTCCTCGCTGAGCACGTTCCACGGCATTTCCGCGAGTGTTTCGAGATACCCCGTGATGACGGCGTGGTCCGGGCTGGCCGCCGGGATGATTTCGAGGCGCTTGAGTTCGCGGTCGGCCTGGGCCTTCGCTTTTTCCGGGAGGCCGGCTTTGTCGAGGCGGGCCCGGAGGTCTTCGACCTGTTCCTCGGTGCCGCCCTCCTCGCCGAGTTCCTTCTGGATGGCGCGCAGTTGTTCCCGCAGGTAGGCGCGTTTCTGGGCTTCGGAGAAGCCGCTCTGGACGTTTTCGCGCAGCTTGCTTTGCAATTCAGCGATGCGCAGCTGGCCGTCGAGGTGTGCCTGGACCGCATCGACGCGGGCGCGCACGCCGGCATGCTCGATCAGCTTCTGTTTTTCGGAGGTTTCGATGCTGAGGTGGGCGCCGAGGAAATCGGTGAGGGCCCCGGCGTCCTCGATGGCGCCGAAAGCGGCCTTCATTTCGTCGGGGACCTCGGGCAGCAGTTCGAGCAGTTTTTCGGCGGACGCGCGCAGGTTGCGCACCGCAGCCTCTGAAACTTCGTCGTCGGCGGCAATGGGTTCGCTCGGCACGACCTCGATTTCGGCCTTGAGGTATGGCTCGGTCTGGGTGACCCGGCGGACCTGCATGCGGTCTTCCCCGTGCACGAGGATGACCACGCCCTGATCGCCCTGGCGGACCATGCGCACAACGCGTCCGACGACCCCGTGGTCGTGCAGGTCGTCGAGGCCGGGTGTTTCCGCCGCCCGGTCTTTTTGCAGGAGCAGGCCGAGGCGTTTGGATTGTGGCAGGCATTCCTCGAGCAGCCGCAGGCTGGACGGCCGCCCGATGCTCAGCGCCTGGATGGTGCCGGGAAAGACGAGAGTGTCGCGCATCGGCAGGAGCGGCAGCACTTCGGGCCCGGTGGCTCCGGACCCGGACGTTTCGGGTGTGGCGGCGGTGGAAGCCGGAGCGGCCGGGCCGGTATCGGCAGTGGCCGCTTGGGCCAGGCTCGCATCGGCAGGGGCGTCTGGCGCCGCCGCCGGCGTATTCGGATCGTCACTCATGGCCGGTCCTCCTCATGGTGCTGGGGCAGCGAGATCCAGAGCCATCCGTTGTCCTGGCGGGCGCGCACGCGGCCGGGGTCGATCTCCTGGGGGAATTCGATGACCCGTTCGAACCGCCCGTCGGGAATTTCCATGACGAGGAGGCGGCCGCAGCCGGCGCCCGGCTGGCCGCAGTCAGGCAGCGACCGCACCCCGCGGATGCGCAGGCGCTGCGGTTCGGCGTGGACCTCGATTTCCTCGCGGCGGACGCCGGCGAGGTCGACGCAGATTTCGAGGCCGCCGGCGTGGGCATAGACGTTGACGGCCGGCTGCCAGGAGGCGTCCCGTGGCGGCACCCCGGCGAAATGCAGCCCCTGGAGTTCGGCGGCCATGCGGTCGGTCATGGCGAGAATGCGGGTAATGCGAAGACTGCGGGACATGGCGGGAAGCGGATCAGTCCGATGCGGACGCCGATCCGACTTTCGCATGATGGCGCTCACTTGCCTCCTTGTCCAGCCGGGGCGCCTGTCATGAGGCTTGCAACGGCCGCGGCCCGCGGCTCAACTGCGGGTCGACCGCGCTTTCTTTCCGGCTCATGCCCAAGGCCGCCTCCACTCGTCGCACCGCCTCCAAGGTTTCTTCTCCGGCCGCCGGCGCCGCTTTGCGGTCTTCCGGCGGCGCGGGGGGGGTGGCTCCGGAAGTGACGCGGGGCGCTTCCCTCACCGGGACGGCAGCCCCGACGGCTCCGGCGCAGGACGGAAGCCCGTTCCACACGCTGCTGGAGGCGGCTCCGGACGCCATGATGATCCATGACGCCGGCGGACGGGTCCGGCTTCTCAACGCCCAGGCCGAAAAGCTGTTCGGCTATCACCGGGACGAGCTGATCGGGCGCCCGATGGAACAGCTCATGCCCGAGCGGTACCGCCGCAACCACGAGCGCCAACGCCAGTCGTACACTCCCCAATCACCGCCCCGCCCGATGGGCACGGGGTTGACGCTTTTCGCGCTGCACAAGGACGGCCGCGAAATCCCCGTGGAAATCAGCCTGAGCAATCTGGTGACCGAGGACGGGCCCATGGTCATCAGCTCGATCCGCGACATCAGCAGCCGGGTGCAGGCGGAGGAGGCGTTGCGGCAGTCGCAACGGCTGGCGCTGTCGACGCTGGAGGCGATTCCGGCCAGCGTGGCCGTGGTGGACGAAAACGGTGTGATTCTCAGCATCAATGATGCATGGAAAGAACTGGCCGAGGCGGCTCCCGGGTCGCCGCACGCCTGCGGGCCCGGTGACCGGTACCTTGATGCCTGCCGGGCGGCGACCGGTGAGGATGCCGCGGTGCTGGCCGGGCTGGCGGCCGGTCTGGGCGAGGTGCTGCGCGGGGAGGCGCCGCGGTTTGTCATGGAATTTCCTTTTTCCTCCCCGCACGGGACGCGCTGGTTTGTCGGTCATGTCACGCCCTTCCGCGGCGACGGGCCGCGGCGCGCCGTGGTGGCGCACCTGGACATCACGTTGCGCAAGCGTGCCGAGCGGGTGGTGCGGCGGCTCAACGAGGAACTGGAGCACCGGGTCGAGGAGCGCACGCTGGAGCTGAAGCGCGCCCATCAGACGATCCAGTCGGAAATGGCCGCGCGGCTGCGCCTGGAACAGGAAATCCTCGAGATCAGTGAGCGCGAGCGCCAGCGGATCGGGCAGGACCTGCACGATGACCTCGGTCAGCAGCTCGCCGGAGCGTGGTTCCTGAGTCTGGCGCTGGAAAATGAACTGAAGGCGGCGCGATCTCCCTCCCTGCCCAGTGCCGCCCGGATCACCCAGACACTGCAGAACGCGCTGTCCCTGACGCGCAGTCTGGCCCGCGGACTGCACCCGGTGGCCATTGAGGCCGGCGGTCTGGGGGCGGCGCTGAAGGATCTGGCGGTGCGGACCGGGGAAATGTTTCCGGTGGAATGCACGTGGCAGGCGCCGCACCCGATGCCGTCATTCGACCACCACACCGCGACCCAGCTGTACCGCATCGCCCAGGAGTCGGTGACCAACGCGGTCAAGCACGGCAAGGCGTCGCTCATCGCCCTGGCGCTGGAGGTCGGGCGGTCCGAGGCGGTGCTGACCATCCGCGACAACGGTATCGGCCTGGCGTCCCCGCCATCTCCCGGCGAAGGTATGGGATTGAGGATCATGCCCTACCGGGCGCACATGATCGGGGGACGGCTTGACCTTTCAGCCCATCCGTCCGGCGGCACCGTGGTGTCGTGCACCTTTCCGTATCCTCCCGCTCACCCGTCGGTCTGACCGCTTCTCACTGCCATGGCATCCAAGTCCCGTCCACGCTCCGCCCCCGCGAAACACCGGCTTTTCCTCGTCGATGATCATCCCATCATCCGCGAGGGTCTCGGCAAGATCATTTCCCAGGAGGCCGACCTTGAAGTCTGCGGGGAGGCGGACACGGCGGATGAAGCTTTCGGCCGGATCGGCGAGCTGAAACCCGACCTGGTGCTGACCGACATCGGCCTGCCCGGCAAGAGCGGGCTCGAGTTGATCCAGGATCTGCATGCGGCCCTGCCGGAACTCCCGGTGCTGGTTCTTTCCATGCACGACGAAAGCGTGTACGCCGAGCGCGTGTTGCGGGCCGGCGGGCGCGGCTACGTGATGAAACAGGCCGGCCCGGCCCTGATGATGCAGGCCATCCGCCAGGTGCTGGCCGGCAAGGTGGCGGTCAGCCCCGCCATTTCCGCCGCCATCCTCGAATCCCTGACCCGGCCCGGGGCGGGGCGCGACGGCGGCTCAACCGTCGGCAAGCTGAGCAACCGGGAGTTTGAAATCCTGCGCCTCATCGGTCAGGGGCGCGACAGCCATGACATCGCCCAGGCATTGCACCTGAGCATCAAAACTGTGGATACCCACCGCGGCAACATCAAGAGCAAGCTCGGCCTGCGCAACAGCACGGAACTCATCCACTACGCCGTGCGTTGGGTGGGTGAGCAGGCGTGAGGCGGTGTGCCCCGTGAGGCGGCGCGATCCGTGGGGAGGCCTGACCCGTGGGGAGGCGTGGCGCGTGGGGAGGCGTGGCGCGTGGGGAAAGAGGAGCGGGGGAACGCGGGGCGTGCGTGGTGGGAGAAGTGCGCCGGGTGCTGCGGCGGGCGTGTTCAGCCGTTTGCTGAGCGGTGGCGCGGAGGACCGCCTATTGCCGGAGCCCCGGGCGGTGACACCCTTCGGCAAGTGTTTCCGGTTTTTCCGTGATTCTTTCCGGCGTCGCCTTCCGGCGCTCCGGGTCTTTCCGGAGCCCTCTGTCCGCCGCCATGAATGCGAACCGTTCCTGCCGTAACCCGGCTCGTCCTCCGGGTTTTGCTGAGTCCGATGTAATCGAG
>JALRGF010000178.1 GCA_023253495.1 Verrucomicrobiales bacterium | reverse complement strand
AGGTTGGTGGCGGCGGCGAGGGTGGCCAGGCCGGCGTCAGTCACCTTGGTGCGGCCGAGGTTGACGTCGGCGAGCTGGGCGGCGAGCGGGGCGAGTTTGGCGAGGGCGGCGTCGTCGAATTTGTCCGCCACATTGACCGCGGTGAACATCAGACCGGTGTCGCTCTGGGACAGCTGGAGGATGGTGACGCCGAGTTCACCGGTGATTTTGGCGATGGCGTCTTTGGTCGCCTGATCGAGGTCCTTGGGGGCGATGACCGGTCGGGCAACGGCGACCGGGGCCTCGACTTTTTTGGCCGCCAGTTCGAGGACGACCGGCATGAGGTCGGCGGGCACGCCGGCGTCCTTGACCGGTACGTCCGGTTTGGCGCCGGCGTCGATCCACCATTTGATGACGGCGAGTTCCTGTTCGGTGTGCTGCGGCTTGTTCGATGGCGGTTTGTGGTCGTCGTGGTCGAGCGGCAGCGCCATCACTCCGTAGATCCAGCTTTCGGCGGCGTTGCCCGGGACGATGCCGGGTTTGCCGCTTTCACCGCCCTTGGTCATGGCCTCGAGCGTGGTCATGACGAGCTGGCCTTTGGGTTTCTCGGCGGTGTGGCAGCTCAGGCACTTGCTTTCGAAGATTTTGTTGACCACGCCGGCGAAGATCGGTTGTTCCTCCGGGGTGGCGGCACGGGCCGGGCCGCCGGCGAGGGCGGCTGAGGCAAGGGCGAGTGAGGCGAGACGTACGGGATTCATGGCTGGATGATGTGAGGTGAAGTGAGGTGAAGTGACGGGTGCCGGCAGCGGTGGACTGGGGACCGGGAAGATTTCGTGATGCGGGAACGTCCGGGGCGGCGCGGGCAAGTCAAGCTGTCCCGCGACTCGAACCGGCCCCAACGGCCCCTAGTGCCCTGCCTGAGGGGGAAAGGTCATTTTCCCGCGACGCGGGCGACGGTGTGGTCGGTCACGCTGAGGCCGATGGCGCCGCGGTTTTTGACGTCGAGATCGGCCCATTTGACCTCGATTTCCAGTTTGCGCAGGCGCAGGGCGGGTTTGAGGTGGACGATGGCGGTGGCCTGATCGGCTTTCTCTCTGGATTCGTGGATGGAGAAGAGGAGGACGCGGCTGTCCTTGGTGCCGCGGGTGAGGTCATAGACTTTTTCGCGGGTCACGCCTTCGATGGTGAAGCGTTTGGCGAAGACGCGGCCCTGGCGGCCGTCGCGGTAGATCAGGTGGTAGATCCTTGATTCCTCGCCGCGTTTGAAGACGGCGACGTGCAGCGGGTCCGGGCCGACGAACGTTTTGTCAGCCACCTTGAAGACGGAGAACGTGCCGTCCTTGCGGAAGACGATGAATTCATCAAGGCGCGAGCATTTGTCGATGATCTCGCTGCCGCGTTTGAGGCCGTAGCCGACGAAGCCGCCTTCGCGGTCGATCATGAGGTTTTCGGTGGCGACGGCCGCCTGTTTGGTATCGACGCGGCTGAAGCTGCTGATTTCGGTGCGGCGTTCGCGGCCGGGGCCGTATTTTTTCTTCAGTTCGGAGAACCAGCGGACGGCGTATTTGGTAAGCTGGGCGAGGTTTTTGCGGACCTCGTCCATTTCCTGTTCGAGGGCGCGGATGAGTTCATCGGCCTCGAAGCTGTTGTATTTCGAGATCCGTTTGATGCGGATTTCGGTGAGGCGGGCGACGTCCTCGTCGGTCACCTCGCGGCGGAGTTTTTTGAGGAATGGTTTGAGACCTTTCCAGATGGCGGCCATGACCGCTTCCCAGGTGGTGCATTCCTCGATGTCGCGGTAGATGCGGTTTTCGATGAAGATCTTCTCGAGGCTGGAGAAGTGCCATTTTTCCTCCAGTTCGCCGAGGCGGATTTCCAGCTCGCGTTTGAGGAGCTGGCGGGTCTGGGCGGCGCAGTGGCGGAGGATGTCATGGACCGACAGGAAGTGCGGTTTATCGTCCATGATCACGCAGGCATTGGGCGCGAGGGACATTTCGCAGTCGGTGAAGGCGTAGAGCGCCTGTTCGATCTGATCCGGGTCGGTGCCGGGGGCGAGGTGGACGAGGATTTCGACCTCGGCGGCGGTGAGGTCCTCGACCTTCTGGATCTTGATTTTCCCTTTGTCGTTGGCGGCGACGATTGATTCCTGGAGGGATCCGGCGGTGGTGCCGAACGGGATGCGGGTGATGCGCAGGAGGTATTTCTTTTTCGGGTCCGCCTCGATTTTGGCGCGCACGCGCACACGGCCGCCGCGCAGGCCTTCGTTGTACTCGGAGGCGTCCATGAGGCCGCCGGTCGGGAAGTCGGGGAGCAGGACGAACGGTTCGTTGCGCAGGGCGGCGATGCAGGCGTCGCAGAGTTCGATGAAATTGTGCGGGAGCATTTTGCAGGCGAGGCCGACGGCGATGCCTTCCGCGCCCTGGGCGAGCAGGAGGGGGAATTTCATCGGCAGGGTGACCGGCTCGCGGTTGCGGCCGTCGTAGCTGGTCGACCAGGCGGTCGTCTTCGGGTTGAAGGCGACGTCGAGGGCGAAGCGGGTGAGCCGGGCCTCGATGTAGCGTGGGGCGGCCGGGTTGTCGCCGGTGAGGATGTTGCCCCAGTTCCCCTGGGTATCGATGAGGAGTTCTT
>JALRGF010000145.1 GCA_023253495.1 Verrucomicrobiales bacterium | reverse complement strand
GACCATCAATGAAGCCCGGCCGCGTGAAGAACGCCCGGCTTACGGCGGCGGTGGCGGCGGCGGTGGTTACCGCGGCGGCGGCGGCGGTGGCAGCGGTTACCGCGGCGGCGGCGGCGGTGGCGGTGGTTACCGCGGCGGCGGCGGCGGCGGCGGCGGCGGTGGTTACCGCGGCGGCGGCGATCGTGATCGTCGCTACTAATCGGTGGCTGGGCGTCACGACCCAACCCATCCTCATCAGCCGCATCGCGGACTCATGAGGTTCCCGGAACGGGCTGCCTTCACGGCAGCCTGTTTTTTTTTCGCAGGATTCAACCAAAGCCGGAAGCCCGGCTCATCCACACACCCCGCAGGAACAACCGGAGCCGCTCTGAACCACCCTCCCCCGCCGGCTCTGCCGCCCCCCGGACCCGCCTCAAGTCCGCCCCGCTCACCCGCCGGCCAGCGCCGCACGGATCCGCGCCGCCGCCTCATCAAGGGCTTCGGCCGGAGTGCGCGCGTCCTGCCGCGCAAAATCCATGTCGCTGATGGCGTTGACCGGCACCAGATGGAGATGCGTGTGCGGCACTTCCAGCCCGGCGATCATCAGGCCGACTTTCTCACAGGGAAACGCCACCTGAATGGCCCGTCCCACCCGTTGCGCCGCCTGAAACAAATGCGCAGTCAGATCCGGCGGCACATCCAGCCAGTGGTCGATCTCCTCGCGCGGCACCACCAGAGTGTGCCCGGGCCGGATCGGCGCGATGGTCAGGAAGGCGACACATCGGTCGTCCTCATACACAAAACGACCGGGAATCTCTCGATTGATGATGCGGGTGAACAAGGATGCCATGAGATTCCCAGAGTCGGAGTCAGCCCGTCCGCTTTCAAGCCGGAAAACCACGACCTCCGCCCGCCCGCACACTTGCCCCTCATCACATCTCCGCGTATCAGCCGCTCCATGGGCAAACCGATTCCCGACCACTGTGACGGCCTGGCGCGGCTCCAGGCCGTGGTTCATGACCTGCGCAGCCCGGACGGTTGTCCCTGGGACCGCGAACAAACCCACCAGAGCCTCGTCTCCAACATGATCGAGGAAGCCTACGAAGCCGTCGAAGCCCTCCGCTCCGGCCACCCCGACCACATGAAGGAGGAACTCGGCGACGTCCTGCTCCAGGTCGTGCTCCACGCCGAAATCGCCGGCGAGTCAGGCACCTTCGACCTCCAGGACATCGCCCACACGATTGCCGAAAAGCTCATCCGCCGTCACCCGCATGTGTACGGCGACAGCACCGCGGAAACCACCGAAGCGGTCCTCTCCCAATGGGACGCCATCAAACGCCGCGAGAAGGGCGGAGCCCCCGAACCGTTTCTCCACAGCATCGGCCGGGGCCTGCCCGCCCTCGCCCGCGCCGCCAAAGTCTCGAAAAAGGCCGCCACCGTCGGGTTCGACTGGCCGGACAGCCGGGGCGTCATCGCCAAAGTCCGCGAGGAACTCGCCGAGGTCGAAGCGGAACCGCCGGGCAGCCACACCCGCGCCGAGGAAATCGGCGACCTCCTCTTCGCCGTGGCCAGTCTCGCCCGCAAGGAGGGTCTGGACCCCGAGGTCGTCTGCGCCGCCGCCACCGAAAAATTTGTCGCCCGCTTCTCCGCCATGGAAGCCCGCCTCGCCGCCGCCGGCACTCCGCTCGGCACCGCCGCACCGGATGCCATGGAAGCCGCCTGGGAACAATCGAAACGGCCACCCCTCCCCGCGACCACTGCGGAGATTCCAATTCGCGCCTGAATTTCTTCGGGGCCGCCCTCCTTCCAGGCATACCATCACTTCGTCCGCGCCCCGCGCCCGCCATGTCCCCGATCCTGTCATTGCTCCGCCTGCCACCCGCCACCCCTCAGGCATCGGCCCTGGTCGCCGCCTGGTGGCCGGACTGGCTCCGCTGGCCGTCATGGCTCCGCTGGCCCGCCGGCGACTGGTGGTCCGGCCTCTGGGAGGGCACGCAGCACGGCGCCGTCTGGTCGGTCACCGTACTCGCCCTCGTCGTCGGCCTGGTCGGAACCATCCTGCCGATGCTGCCCGGCCCCATGCTCATCCTCGCCGCCGCCGTCTGGCATGTGCTCGCCATGCGCTACTGGCTGCACGCCCCCGACCCGGGCCTCGGATGGCCGGGGCTCGCCATACTCATCGTCTTCGTCGTCGCCGCCCAGGTCTTTGAAACCGCCAGCAGCGCCCTCGGGGCCAAATACTTCGGCTCCACCAAATGGGGTATCTGGGGCGCCCTCGTCGGCGGCACCATCGGTATCTTTTTCATCCCCATCGGCATCTTCCTCGGCCCCGTCATCGGCGCCCTCAGCGCCGAAATCATCATCGCCAAACGCCAGCTCAAACCCGCCGCCAAATCAACCTGGGGCACCCTGGTCGGCACCCTCGCCGGCCTGCTCCTCAAAGCCGGGCTCGGCCTGGCCATGGTCGGCTATTTTTTCCTCGACGTCTTTGTGCTCGCCTGGTGACCCGCGACCGGTTGCCGCGCCACAGTCTTGACCGCGGCGGTCGAGCGGCTTCCGTCCCCGCGGCCGGACCGAACATCCGACGATTTCGCCCGCACCGGCCCCCGTGCCGCCTTCAATACCTCCAGCTCCCGCTCCACCTCAGCCAGACGCGCACTCACCGCCTGCAGGCGGGCTGCCATCACCCGGCTCAAAAAGCCGTAAAGCGCCGCATAATAACCGGCGTTGCTCTCCTCCGGCTTCAATTCATGCAGAAACTGCTGGTCAATGACCAGGCACAGCGCCGGCGTCCGCGCCCGCACGGTAGCGATGCGCGGACTGCCGCTCACCACCGCCACCTCCCCGAAAATCTCCCCGTTCTTCGTGATCGATCCGACCGGCTCCCCATTTTTGATGACCTCCAGCTCCCCCGTCAGCAGTATAAAAATCCGCTGGTCCTCCTGACCCTCCTCAATGATCCGGTCACCGGGATCACACTGGAGAAAATAACTGGAATAAAGAATGTCGTTGAGGTGCCCGGCGGTGAATTGCTCGAAAAACGGCACGTTGGCAAGCAGGTCAGGAAGCTTCCCTTCCTCGTGAATATAAGCGAATTCCTTCATGCAGCTGGGTGTGAGACGCGACGCGGCGGCCGCGCACGGACAAAGGCGGCTTGCTTCTACGCGCCCCCGACCGCCGTTCTTGCCTCACTTTTTTTCCGGAAACAAAAATATTCCCGGCCCGGTCATCGCACCTTGACCGCCCACACCGGCCCCGGCACCCCCACCCGGGCAGGCCCCCGCCTCTCCCCACCGCCATACAGATCCGCCAACGCCTCACGCAAAACCGGAAACCGGAAGGTGAACCCCGCTTCCTCCAGCCGCCGCGGATCACCACGCCGCCCGGTCAACGCCAGCACCGCCTCCGTCCCCATGAGCCAGCACCCGCATCGCACCAGCCACGCCGGCACCCGCGGCACCCACGGTCGCCCCCATACCTCCCGCAACTGCTCCATAAATTCGGCATTGCGCACCGGCTCCGGACTGCTCGCCACATACACCCCGCTCATCGACGCATCCTCCACCACCCGCATCACCACCCGCACCAGGTCAGCCACATGAATCCAGCTGACAAACTGCCGGCCGCTCCCCAACGCTCCCCCCACTCCCCACTTCACCACCCGCGCCATCATCGCCAACACCCCCGCCTCCCTCCCCAACACCAAACCCATCCGCAACACCACGCGGCGCGTCCGCGGTGTCGGCGACTCGGCAAACGCCCGCTCCCACCGCCGCGCCGTCCGCACCGGCACCCCTTCCCCCAAGGGCGCTTCCTCGTCACACCAGCGGTCCCCCGCATCCCCGTAAATCGCCAGACTGCCCGCCTGCACCCACACCCGCGGCGCCACCACACACCCATGCACCGCATCCCCCAACACCCGCGTCGTCTCCACCCTCGACCCGTCAATCTCCCGCAACACCTCCCGCGTATGCCGGCCATTCACAGTCCGCCCTGCCAGATTCACCAGCGCCTCCGCCCCCTCCAGCTCCTTCACCCACGCCCCGCGCGTCCGACCATCCCACCACACCACCCGCGCCCGCGGCACCCGCACCCCCGCCCGCCTCGACAATACCACCACCTCATACCCGCGATCCGCCGCCGCCACCGCCAGCGCCCGACCCACAAAACCACTGCCCCCGGCAATCACCAGACGCCGACCGCCTTCCATGGGAAAAGGATTCATCATATTCCTGTTGTTTCGGTATTTTCAGAAATAACCGTCTCTGCCGTCATGGCAAGGACTTTTCTCCCGCCAAAAAGTGGAAACTGCCTTATGGCTTCGATTCTTTGGGTGTCCCGAGGGGAATGGCAGGCGATGGTGCAACGGCTACTGGAGCCATTGGGGACACGGGACGGATGGTGCGCAGCGTACACCGGATCGGAGGAAGCGGACATCCGTCCGCACCCGCAGCCGCACCCCTCGGAAATTTCCTGACGCGGGCATGGTGGATGGCGGCCGTTGCGGGCCGCCCGCTGTCCCGCTAGCCTGTAGGCCATGGAGATTTCCGGCCGATTGATGGAATCATCGCGATCCACGCCGTTGCCGGCAGGGCGATCGTGGCGGCGCCAGGGCCCGAGGGTGACGGCGGTGCTCGCCGTATGGCTACTGGTCGCCGCAGCCCCGCACCGGGCTGCCGCCGCGCCCGCCGTCGAACCGGTCCGCTTCTCCCGTGACATCCTCCCGATCCTTTCCGACGCCTGCTTTGCCTGCCACGGGCCGGATGAAAAGGCCCGCAAGGGAGGCTTGCGGCTCGATACGCTGGATGGATCGCGCCGTGCGGGCGACAGCGGCGCGCCCGCCATTGTCGCCGGGGACAGCGCGGCCAGCGAAGTCATGCGCCGCCTGGTATCCACCGATCCCGACGAATCCATGCCCCCCCCGACCTCCAACCACAAGATCTCACCGGAGCAGATTACGCTGGTGGGCCGCTGGATCGATGAGGGAGCCGCCTGGGGAAAGCACTGGGCTTTCGAGCCGCCGCAACGGCCGGCCGTGCCGGCCCCGGGACCCGGTGACCACAATCCCATCGACACCCTGGTTCGCGCACGCCTCGCCCGCGAGGGGCTTATCCGGGCACCGGAGGCGCCGCGCCCCACCCTCCTGCGCCGCGTCACCCTCGACCTCACCGGTGTGCCCCCCACCGCGGAGGAAACCGCCGCCTTCGTCGCCGACCCGGCCCGGGACGTCTACGAACGCGCTGTCGACCGCCTGCTCACCTCGCCACGCTTCGGTGAACGCATGGCCTGGGAATGGATGGAGGCCGCGCGCTACGCCGATTCCAACGGCTATCAGGGCGACAGCGAGCGCACCATGTGGCCGTGGCGGGACTGGGTGGTCGACGCCTTCAACCGCAACCTGCCGTACGACCAGTTCACCGTCTGGCAAATCGCCGGTGACCTGCTGCCCGAGGCCACTCACGAACAGAAGCTCGCCACCGCTTTCCTCCGCAACCACATGATCAATGGCGAGGGCGGCCGCATCCCGGAGGAAAACCGGATCGAGTACCTCTTCGACCAGACCGAGACCGTGGCCACCGTCTGGCTGGGCGCCACCTTCAACTGCAACCGCTGCCACGACCACAAATACGACCCGTACTCGCAGCGCGACTACTTCAGCCTGCTCGCCTTCTTCAACCGGACGCGCGTCGACGGCAGCGGCGGCAACCCGCAGTCGCCTCCGGTCCTCGAAGCGCCCACCCCCGAAGTGGCGCAAAAACTCGCCGAATGGCAGCCGAAACTCATGGCCGCGGCCGAGGCCACCGCGCGCGCCGAGGAAACCCGATTCCCCCGTGAGGCCGGCCAACCGCTCGACCAGTCGGACGCCGCCCGAACCCTGCCGCCGGAAATCATCGAGCACCTGAAGGTCGCCCCCGCCGACCGCGATGCCGGGCGGCTGGAAAAACTGGCCGCCCACTGGAAGGACAGCGATCCGGATTACGCACGCGTGCTCGCCGACCACCGCCACGCGCGCCAGGAGCGCGACGCCTTCGCCTCCGCCGTACCCAGGGTCATGGTCATGGAAGACATGGATACGCCGCGCCAGACGTTCGTGCTCAACCGCGGCGACTACCTCAAACCGACCACCGAGGTCGACGCCGCCCTTCCCGCCCCGCTCGCCGCCGGTCAGCCGCCCTCGCCCCCGAACCGGCTCGGTCTCGCCCGCTGGCTCGTCTCCCCGGACCACCCGCTGACCGCCCGTGTCACTGTCAACCGGTTCTGGCAATCGCTCTTCGGCGTCGGTCTGGTCAAAACCGCCGAAGACTTCGGCCTGCAGGGGGAACATCCGGTCCATCCGGAACTGCTCGACTGGCTGGCCACGGAATTTGTCCAGTCCGGCTGGGACGTGAAGCACCTGCTCCGCCTCATCGTGACCAGCGCCACCTACCGCCAGGCGTCCCACGTGACCCCGGCCGCCTTTGAACGCGATCCGGAGAACCGCCTGCTGGCCCGCGGCCCGCGCTTCCGGATGCCGTCATGGAT
>JALRGF010000032.1 GCA_023253495.1 Verrucomicrobiales bacterium | reverse complement strand
GAAGCGCGGGCGGGAGGGTGGCCAGCCAGCGGTCGTAGTAGCCGCCGCCGCGGCCGAGGCGCACGCCGTCGCGGGCAAACCCGAGGCCGGGCACGAGGACGAGGCGGAGGGCGTCGGGCGGCACAGGCGGGCAGAGGGCCGGGTCCGGTTCGAGGAGCTCATGCGGTCCGGAGCGCAGGCCGGTGGCAGTTTCCGGGGCGCCGGGAGGCAGCAGGCGGAATTCCATGAGGCCCGGTCCGGTGAGCCGCGGGCCGGCGAGGCATCCCCCCGCCGCTTCCCACCGGCGGTAATACGGGCGGAGGTCCGGCTCCGAAGGCAGGGGCAGGAAAGCGGCGAGCACCTGACCGGCGGCTGGGGCGGGCCACTCCGAGAGGTGGATGCTTATCCGCGTGGAGGCGGCGGTCCGGTCGCCCGGAGTCTGGGCGCGCAGGCGGGCCCGCAGCTCGCGGCGCCAGGTGGATTTCGGGTCGATCATACGGGAAGCACCGGATTGCCAAGTGACGGAGCCTCGCTTATTTGTCTCCATGCGCCAAGAGCGCTTCCGCGTATCCCGATTTCGAAATCACCGGCCCGCCGCCACCCCCGTTTGTGACCCCTCGTCCCCGCAAAGGAGCCATTTCCCGCCTGACTGACACGCTGCGCACCAAGGCCGCCGGCCTGAAGGACGGCACCGGGTCGCACGATGACGAACACGGCCACCGCATCGGGTTGTCGCCCAGTCCGGGGTGGGGGCGCCGCAATGTCGAGTTCATCGGCAAGGTGCTGCTGCCCCATGTCGTCAAGCCGCGCCGCGGCCGCGAACGCGCCCTCGAAGTGACGGACGTGCCCGCCGGCAAGGCGCGCATTGTCTGGATCGGCCATGCCTCGTTTCTCGTCCAGATGGCCGGGCTCAATATCCTGATTGATCCGGTCTGGGCGCCGTGGCTGGCCGTGGTCAAACGTGCCCACGCCCCCGGGCTCACGCTGCACGAACTGCCGCGCATCGACCTCGTGCTCATCAGCCATGCGCACCACGACCACCTCGACGTGCCCACTCTCGAAGCGATCAGCGACGGCCAGCCGATCATCGTGCCCCAGGGGGTGGGCAGCCTGGTCAAACGCCGCGGGTTCAGCACCGTGCACGAAATGAAAAAATGGGACAGCGTGCACGTCGGCGAACTGGAAATCATGTTCACCCCGGCCCGTCACTGGGGCGCCCGCTACGTTCATGATGTGCACCGCGGCTTCGGCGGATTCCTGCTCCGCCAGCCGGAGGTCGAGTCACTCACCGGCGGCGCCGGCACCACGGTGTACCACAGCGGTGACAGCGCCTATTTCGACGGCTTCCACGAAATCGGACGCCGCCACCCGATCGACGTCGCCCTGATCCCGATCGGCGCCTACCGCCCGGTCAGCGGGCGCGGCGTGCACATGAATCCCGAGGAATCGCTCGCCGCCTTCCGCGACCTCGGCGCCAAACGCATGGTCCCCATGCACTACGGTACCTACCCGCTCACCCGCGAGCCGCTCGACGAACCGCTCCACCGCCTCATGCTCGCCAGCTCGTCTACCGGCGTGCGTCACCTCATCGACGTCCTCGAGCCGGGAGAAGCCAGGATCTATTAGGCAAGCGAGCACGGGGGCGGGTCGGGCAGTCGATGCCGGAGCGGACGGTGGACG
>JALRGF010000713.1 GCA_023253495.1 Verrucomicrobiales bacterium | reverse complement strand
AGCGGAGGACGATGCAGACGGCCTGGACGTGCTGGGCAATCGCGAGAGAATCGCTGACGGCATTGATGGGCGCGCTGTCGATGATGACGCGGTCGTAGGCGGAGGCGAGCGATTCGATGACCTTGGCGGTCAGCGGCTGGGCGAGCAATTCGGCGGGGTTCGGGGCACGGCGGCCGGCGGGCACGAAGCTCAGGTTCGGGGCCGAGGCGGGACGGATCACCTTGGCGAGCGGGACCAGGCCGCTGAGCACGTCGGTGAGGCCGGTGTATTCCTCGGCGCGGCGTTGCTCGGCGGGCAGGAGCGACGAGGTGAGGGCGGGCCGGCGCAGGTCGGCGTCAACGATGACCGTATTGAGCCCCTGACTGGCGAGGGCGGCGGCGAGGTTGAGGGAGGTGAATGTTTTGCCTTCGGCGGGGATGGCGCTGGTGACGAGGAAGACGCGGTGCTGGGAGGCGTCGCCGAGCAGCGAGATCGACGCCCGGAGGGTGCGGAACGCTTCGGCGGTGGAACTGCCTGAGTCATGTTCCATCATTGTTTTGCCGGGGGGCGGGAGCGCATTCGCCTTCAATTCCGGAATGGCGGCGAGCACGGGCAGGCCGAGTTCGGATTCCGCTTCGTCGACGGTTTTGATGGAGGAATCGAGCTGGTCGAGCAGCAGGACGAGGGCGGTGGCGGCGGCCAGTCCGAGCAGGCCGGCGAGGGCGAGCGTCTGGAGCCGTTTCGGGCGGACCGGGATCAGATTGACGAGCGGCTCCTCGACGAGGCGGTACGGGCGTTTTTCGACCCCCACGGACACTTCCGTTTCCTTGAGGCGGGTGAGCACCGCCTGGTACAGTTCGCGGTCGGCCTCCGCCTCCCGCTGCAGCACCTTGTAGGGAATCGACAGCGCGTCGAGTTCCAGCGCCTTCTTCTCCTGTTCGGCGAGGAGGGCTTTCAGGTTGCGTTCGGCCTCGGCCATGGTTTCGAATTGCGTCTGGAGCTGGACACCGGCGTCGCGCACGGCGGCACTGAATTTCGAGCGGAGGTCGGCCAACTCCGTCTGCGCGGCGAGGAATTTCGGGTGGCGTTCGAGGTAGCGTTCCTTGAGGGCGGCGAATTCGACTTCCTTGGTGTCCAGTGCCGTGCGCAGGGACTCGACCTGCGGCAGGGCGGCCACGCTCGGCAGCCGCAGCATGGCCTCCGTGTCGCCCGGAGTGACAGCGGCCAGCGCTTTCAAGTCGGCTTCCAGCGCCGCTTTTTTGGTGCTGGTAGTCGTGACCTCGGTGTTGAGCGAATTGAGCCGGTCGACCACGATATTCTGGTTCTGCTCGACCGAGACAGTTTGGGATTTCAGCCGGTAATCGGCCACCTTCTTCTCCGATTCCTCCGACTTCTTCTTCAGCCGGTCCGCCTCCGCGAGCAGAAACGAACTCGCTGACTGCCCGACCTCGGCGCGGTCGTCGCTCTGGGACTTGAGGAATTCGGTGACCACGCCGGCGGCGAGGGCGCGGGCTTTTTCCGGATCGGTCGCTTCCGCCACGATATCGATAAGCCGGGTGCCGCGGCGCAGCGAAACTTTGAGCTGGCCGCGCACGGCATTGGCCAGTTCGCTTTCCTGATCGGCGGAAACCTCACCCTCCGGATTCTTTTCAGCCCATGATTCAGGCGGACCGACCGACTGGGCGACCGCGAGCATGATCGGGCTGCTGGTCAGGTTCTGGACCACCGTGTTCATCAGCTCGAGGGTCGAGACCCTGTCCTCCTTGATGTCATCAAACTTGACGACCTTGGCGCGCTCGCTTTCCACTTCCAGAGTGGCCTTCGACGCATAAACCGGCTGTTGTTTGCCGAGCCAGATCCAAGCGGCGCTCACCGCCAGCCCGGCGAGCAGGACCAGCAGCCAGCTGAATTTGAGGAAGAGAAAAAAGTATCGCTGAAACGTGACGTTCATGAGGGGGAACGGGCAGCTGGGAGGCGGTGGAGCAGGAGAATCGAGCCCCGGAAAAACGCCCCGCCCGGAGGCATGGCATGGGGTTAAAAGATCGATTCGGCCACTGTGATGATGTCGTCGGGCTCGATCCAGAAGGCGCCGGCGCCGCCGGAGCGAGCGAGCTTTTTGGCATCGACCTCGATGACGCGGGAGCGGTTGCCACCGCGCTGGACGGTGACCTTGGACGGATTGGCAGCGCGGGTGTACCCGCCGGCCATGCCGATGACTTGAAGCAGGGTGAGGCGCTCGCCGCTCGGGAAGAAGTACGACCCCGGTTTGTTGACGGCCCCGAGGATGGTGAAGCGGGTGCGGGCGTATTCGAAAATGCCGACGACCACCCGGGGGTTTTTCAGGTAGCCGTCCTTGTAGCGCTCGGCGATGACGGCGGCGGCCTGGGTAGTGGTCAGCCGGGCCAACATCACTTCACCGACCAGCGGCAGACTGGCGCGGCCGTCTTTGCTCAGGGTGACCTTGGCATCAAGGTCGGGTTCCTGGAAGACCTTGACTTCCACCACGTCCCCGGGGGCCAGCCGATGATTGGTGGAGGGCACGGCAGGATCCTCAAGCGTGCCGCCCGGGGTGGCCGGCTGTTGCGCCCACACGGCCGCCCAAGCCCCCATCAGAACCAATAGCAGTACTTGTCGCAGCAATTTCATTCTTAGAATACCCACCGTGGGCAGGGAGTCTTATATCGCATCAGAACGACACTGCAACCTGAAGCCCGAGGCGATTGCCTTCATAGGAGTACCGCTCGAGATCGGCCTCGTTCTGGCGGTATTCGTAGTAGAGGCTGGCCGACCAGCGCTCGGACGGCTGGTAGCCCAAGCTGACCCGTCCGGTCAGGAAGTCTTCCTCGCCGACCCCGGCATAGCCGGAGGACGGATTTTCATATTCCGCGAGCTCGTAGCCGCCAGCCAATTGAAGCCGCCAGCTTTCGGCAATCCTTTGATCGACGGCGACATACACCGAAGTGCGCAGGTCGGACCCCCGCCGGTACAACGACGAGCTCCGCGGCGTGCGACCGGCAGTGATGGAAAATCCGGTGCGGTCGCGCCATTGGTAGCGCGCCGTCAGCTTGAAGACGAAATCGGTGACGTCGCTCCCCCCTTCGAAGTCGGCCTGCCGGAAATCAGCCCCCACCCGCGCGGAAAAATCCAGTTTCTCCGTGGGGTCGTAAGTGGCCGTGAGCAGCGCCTGCTGAAAATCTTCCTCCAGGGCTCCGGAGTCGCCTCCGCGGCGGCCGAGCACTCCGGCGACCCCGACGGTGGTGCGCGCTCCGGCGAGGTAGCCGAGGCCGAACAGGCCGCTCAGGCTGTCGGTCGAGGCCAGATCATCGTTGTCGTACACATTCGTATAGTAATTGATGCTCGCGGTCAGGGCGGTTTTGCCGGCGATCGGGCGGGTCAGGCCGGCGCTCGCGGAAAACAAGTCGCGGTTTTCCTGCGGGCGGAGGCCCCGGTCTTCTGACGAATACGAGTAGACCAGATTGTCAAGCGCCCCGCCGCCGAACAGCGAGACCTCGGCGCCGGCGAAATGGCGGTAGGACAA
>JALRGF010000659.1 GCA_023253495.1 Verrucomicrobiales bacterium | reverse complement strand
GCGTAATCGGTGTCCATAATCCGCCCGCGTGCTGCAGCAGAGTTCTCCGCCCCGGTGCGCAACACCGATGGTGCCATCTTCCGCTTTGAACCGCGCACCGGACGCTTCTTCCGCCACGTGCCCTACGGCTTCGCCAACCCGCACGGGCGCGTCTTTGACCGCTGGGGCAACGACATCATTACCGACGCCACCGGCAACGCCAATTACTTCGGCCCCGCTTTCAGCGGCCACCTCGACCGCGGCGCCCACGCCGGCATGAAGGAATTCTGGCAACGCCCGTCGCGCCCCTGCCCCGGCACCGCCATCCTCAGCAGCCGTCATTTCCCGGATGACTGGCAAGGGCTGTTCCTCAACGCCAACGTCATCGGCTTCCAGGGGATCTTCCGCGCCCGCATCAGCGAGGACGGCAGCGGCCTGAAAGCGGAAACGGTCGAACCCGCCCTGCTTCAGACCGACGTTCCGAAAAACCCGAATTTCCGCCCCAGCGGCATGGCCGTGGCCCCGGACGGGTCGATCTACGTCATGGACTGGGCGCAAATGCTTATCGGCCACCTCCAGCACCACCTGCGCGATCCGAACCGCGACCACCAGCACGGCCGCATCTACCGCCTGACCTACCCCGGCCGCCCGCTCCTCAAGCCGAAAAAGATCCATGGTGAGCCGATCCCGGCCCTGGTCGAGCTGCTCAAGGAACACGAGGATGACGTGCGCCTGCGCGCCAAGATCGAACTCGACACCCATGATTCCGCCGAGGTCATCGCCGCGGTCCAGAAGTGGGAAAAAGCCCTCGATCGAACCGCCCCGGAATACGAACACCACCGCCTCGAGGCGCTCTGGGTCCACCAGTGGCACAATGTGGTGAACCTCGACCTGCTCCAGGCCGTGTTCCAGTCACCCGAGCCGCGCGCCCGCGCCCAGGCGGTCCGCGTCCTTTGCTACTGGCGCGACCGCGTGCCCAACGCCTTGGACCTGCTCGCCGTGGCCGCCACCGACACCGCTCCCCGCGTCCGCCTCGAAGCCGTGCGCGCCGCCAGTTTCTTCCGCGGCGCCGACACTCTGCGCGCCCTGGAAATCGCCAATGCCGTGGCCGGTGACAAAGATTATTACATCGACTACTGCTACAAGGAGACGATGAAACAACTGGTCTCGCTGCCCGAAGGAGCGCAGGCGAATGACGCGCTGCTGCAGGCCCGCCTGCGCGTCAAACCGGGCACGAGCTACGGCCCGACCCGCAAGGACCTTTCCGCCGAGGACATGAAGCTCTACACCCTCGGCAAGGAAGTCTTTGCCCGCGAGGCCCACTGCGCCACCTGCCACCAGGCGGACGGCAAGGGCATCGACGGCATCTACCCCGGCCTGGTCAAAAGCGAATGGCTCGCTGGCGACCCGCACCGCGCCATCAAGATCGTCCTCCGCGGCCTCTATGGCCCGCTGGAATTCCAAGGGCAGACGTACGGTCCGGAAAAAGGCACGCCGCCGATGACCGGATTCGCCGCCCTGCTCAAGGACGAGGAGGTCGCCGCCGTGCTCACCTACGTCAACCAGTCGTTCGGCAACGACCTGCCCGCTGTTCAGCCATCGGAGGTCGCCAAGGTGCGCGCCGCCACCAAGGACCGCGCCTTGTTCTACATGGTCGACGAAATCCTCAAGGAACACCCGCTCGGACAGTAAACGCGGGGAGGAACGCCGGCGGCTCCGGGCACCCCGCCGGGGCCGCCCGGAAACCCCGTCGGCTCCACCGGGTCAGGACCCGGCGCAGGAGGGACGCCGGGGATCAAGTGGAACACCGAGTCCCGGGCGTGGCAGGCGCGCTCGGCGAAGGGTCTTGCGGAATGCCCGCGATTGCGGATATTCATGGACGCTTGGAAATCCCGCCATGAAAACGATCATACGGATCGCCGGTGCCGTTGCCCTGTTGCTTGGGGTGAGTGGTCCGCTCGTCGCCCAGCAGACGGGACTGGAGGCGCTGGGCGTGTTGAGGCGGACGGTGGGGACGCCGGCGGCCGACCGCGTGGTGCTGCTTTCCGGCCGCCTCGGGGCGGAGCAGCCGGCAGTGTGGCGGCTGGTCGCCCGGCATCCGGCTCATGCCGGTCATTTTCTCGAGTACCAGGTGCAAGGTGGACGGGTGATCTCGGAATCCGCGGTCCCGATAACGGAGTCCGTCACCTATGCCCGCGCCCCACTGACCCGGACGAAGCTCCGGGTCGATTCCCCCGTGGTTTTCTGGCGTGCCGATACCGAGGCAAAAAAAGCCCGGATCGGGTTTGATGCGGTGGACTATGCCCTCCGCAATGCGGAATTCTCAACCAAGCCGGTCTGGGTGGTCCGTCTCATCGGCCAGAGAGGCGCCACTGTCGGAGAGCTGGCCGTCTCCGCCGAAACCGGCAACGTGCTCCGCCGCACGTGGTTCGAGGCCGGCCGGCAAGACAGGCCGCCTCCCGCTCCCCCGGCCCGCGGACCGGCCCCGGCCGCTTTGAGCGGCACCGCGCAGCAGGCGTGGGAGGGCACCCGGAGCGGCGTGCGCCATGGCACCCGGGCCGTGCAGAGCGGACTGAGCAAGGCCAGCACCACCGTGGGCGGCTGGCTCATCCGGGCCGGCGGCGGTGTTCCCCCATCTTCCCAGACCGCTCCAGCCCCGATACCCGCGCCCGCCCGCGCGCCGGCCGCCGCGCCACCGGTCCCCCGCGCCACCGCTCCCTCCGAAAGCCGCTGGCCTTGACCAAGGCCGGCTCGGCATCAATCCGGATCCGGAGGACCCGGCGTCTGAAGCACCGCCGCCACCGCCGATCTGCCGACCGTTGTCCGGAACTCACGCGGCCACCGTCTTGGCCAGACGGGTCAGGCGTCGCCAGAAAGGATTCAGAGCCTGGGCCAGCAGGATGCCCGGGCCCTGGTCGCCGGCAGCCGCTTCACCGGTGTCCACCGCTTCCAGCAGATCGCCGGCAGCCGCCAACTGGCGCCGGTCCGCCGGCGTGACGACCACCACATCGCAGGCAAAATCCCGAGGCCCGCTCCCCGCGGCCGCCGGGTGCAAATCGGTATCCTCTTCCGCAAATGCCACGACTTTGACCGGCAGCCCGCCATTCACTTTGCGACGCGCGGCGGCATGCGCGGCCAGAGCACCCCAGAAGATCGAACGTTTAGGCGACTCCAGACCGATGAGAATCTCGGCGTCCGGAGCCAGCCATTGCAGCGCCCGGCCCCGGGTGCCGGGCACGGCAAGCACCGCCCCCCGCATCGCCGGAAAATGCTCCCCCGCAAACCGCAGCAGCCGTTCCAGTCGTTCAAGGTCAAACGCCGGCGGCTCCGGCGCCTCGAAACGACGCCGACGGCATTCGGTAAAGACCGCGGCCAGATCAACCCCGCCCTCCGGCGACTTGGCCGTCCTCCCGGAGGACGGTGCGGAAGTGCCGGCCGACGCCACGGCGGTCGCCGTGAAGGGGCGCAGACGGTTCATTTTTTCCCGCAGCTGTTGAAAACTGCCGCGGGGGGAGCCGGACGAGGTCCCGCCCCCCGCCGATGGATTCACAGCAACCATGGCCTGCACGGCGGCGGAGATGGAACCCAGGGTTTTTTCGCCGACTACCGATGGCAGTCCCTCCGACGGACCCAGCCCATGACCGGGAGCCTCCAGCACCGGCGGTGGTACCGCAGGCCCGGTGGAAACCGCCGACGCCTCCGCCCCGCACTCACCACTCGCCCAGCATCCGGCGGCATGCCGCAACACGACCCGGGGTGACACCGGACGCCCGTCGTGCCCGGCCAGAAAAGCATCCAATGCCAGCTGAGCCCGAAAGGCATTGCGCCGGCCGGCCTCGACCCCGGCCGCCTCCAGGCGCGCATCCACCAGCGCCGCCGCCTGATCGCGGGTCAGCCCGCGCAGGGCCACCCGCCCCCCGACCATCCGGTCCTCCAGCGCGCTCGGCAACCGGTCCCGGAATGTCGCTTGCCACAAGTCTTCGTTCACACACACCAGACTCAGACTGCGCGGCAGAAGCCGCCGCAGTTCGCTCACCAGGTAAGCCATCCGCAGCCCGGCCGTTTCCTCACCGTAAAAGGCATCGAGGTGATCGATCACAAAAACGAACGGCCGGTGCCGGCTGAGCAGTCGCCCGAGATCGCGCACGGTATCTTTCGCCGCCTCCTCCGGCGAAGCACTGTCCTGAATGATGCCGCCGCCTCCCCCCAGAGCCGCACCCGCACCAGTGTGCACCGCCCAGTCCCACGCTTCCCACCGCCGTCCCGGCGGCTCCATCACCCCCTGGGCATACGCCAACAGAACCCGCAGCCACCGCGCCGTCGCCTCCGGCTCCACGCCCGCCTCCGGCCCCAGCACCGCCGCCATCGGCCCCACCAGCGTCTCAAACCGTTCGCTGAACCACCGCGCCACCACCTTTTCACCGTCTCCGAAATCAAACATCTCCAGAAAATTGCACTCCAGCGCGGACATCACTTCCAGAGGATGCGAACACGGAATCAAGCCGTCGGCAATCAGGCGCCGACTGCCCAGCGCCAGCAAAAACCGCACACTTTCATCCAGCCGCGTCAGACCGGGCCGCGGCCCGCGAGCCCGATGCAGGTTCCGCCCCACCTGCTCCAGCACCCCACCCCAGCGCGGCGTCGATTCCCGGTCAAACACCAACGGCACCACCGCTGCCCGCTCCCCGACACCCGACGCAAACCACGCCAGCAAATGAGTCATCCCAAACCCCGCCCGCGGCGCCGATACCACCAGCGACCGCCCCATCACCCCGCTTCCCAACTCGCCCAAAGCGCCACGCAACGCCGCCAACGCTTCCAGTTGCAACACCAACGGCGCCCCCCCCTCACAAGAGCGGCCGGCCGCAAAAATGTCATCAACAAAAGGATTTTCCATGAGCCGGCGTCAGGAACACAAGAACTGCCTAGAGGGAATATTGTCTCCAGAATCAGTTAAATAAAATATAATTTTTAGAATTTTAAATACTCCCCATTCCACGCCGCGACGCTCTCCCGCCGCCTCCCGCCGCCTCCCGCCGCCTCCCTCCCCTCCGCTCCCTCCCGGAACCCTTCCGGTCAAGCAGCATGCCCGAGGGAATGCCATGAAATGTGTTCTTTATAACACAGGGCACGCCGCCACGCCGCCACGCCGTCTGCGGTCATGGGCACGGCGCGGAGGGCATAGTGTACCTGTCCCGTCATCCCTTCCGGAGGGCATAGTGTACCTGTCCCGTCATCCCTTCCAGATATCCCAGCTTTATTTTCCCGGTGGGGACCCGGATACCTTCACCGGGTCCTGCCGGTTTGATTCGAGTCCGGCGAATTCCGGTTGAGTGGCGCGCAGGATCGATCGGATGGCGGCGCGTTCCTCCGGCGGCAGATGGGTACCGGCGGCCGATACCGGATCGTCCTGCAGAGCCTCATTCAGATGCTGCCAGACCAAGGTCCGGAAGGCGCGGGGCAGACCGCGAAACGCCTCGGAATCGACCATCGGGCTGCAGCGGAACTGGAAGATCCGTCCTTCCAGGCTCAGGTCCTTGAGCGAGCGTCCGTCGGCATCGGTACCGGTCCCGGCGCGGTAGGCAGCGGCGAAGGCGTTATCGACCGACAGGCCGGATGCCGGCAGGGCCGCCTCTTCAGCAAAGAGCAGGTAACGGGTGAGCCGATCGGCCTGCTCGCGGGCCACCTCCAGCGCCGACCCGGTGAGGGGTGCGGCATCCGGGTCGCCGGGCGCGGTGGTGGCGAGGGCGGTCCGCAGGCGGTAGTTTGCTTCCATCAGGCGGTTGACGGCGCCGACGGTGTGGTCGAAGACCAGCAGAGCGGCCACCTCACTGCGGGCGCCTGAAAGGAAGTGTTCCGCGGTCATCCGCGCCGCCGGATCCCCGAACGGGACGGTGAGCCGCTGGTCCGGACGGAGGCGGGCAATCCGGTTGCCAAGGTGGGTCAGCCCGCCGGTTTCCCCGGTGACCACCCACCCTCCCCACCGGTCGGACACCGGAGCCTCGTGGCCGCTGAAATGCGACGGCGCCTCGCCCAGCACCTGCCCATCATCCTGCGCCAGAACGGAATGGGTCATCAGCCCGGGCAGAAAACTGGTGGCGCTGCCCGCGTGACACCCGAGGCAGCGCGCCGGCCGCTCGAACTCCGGCAACCCGGCCTCGGCTCCGGGGGGGTCAAAAATGTAAAAGATGCCGCCGAGCACGGGATCGACAGCCGCCACTTCGATCTTTCCGCCCGGAACGTAGGCGACCGAAACGTCCTCGTTGAAATAGATCGCCCGCGGGTTGGAGGCGTGCACGAGCTGCCGCTGCAGCGCCGTCTTGGAAAAGACCAGCAATTGACTGGACTCCGGGACCTTCAGCTCGCGCAGGTACGCCTTGAGAAAGACCAGCGGGTCCCCCGCCGGCAACCGGACATCCCCGCGCGCCATGCGTTCATGCAGGCGCGTCGCCACATCCCGCGGCGGTGTCTCCCAGTAACGGTGCGGCGGATCCTCAAAGTCGTTGAAGGCCTGACCCCAAGCCGCGCCGACGACCAGTCCGCAGATCAGATTCCGCACTGCCATCATCAGAAGACGCCCCGGCATGCCCGAGCAAAGCCGAAACAGCCGACCGCGTCCACGCTTCACTGGCAGGAGGGCAACTGCCGCATGCCGTTCCAGCCTCACCCGATCGCCAGCGCGCCGGTGCTGTCGCCGAAGCTTTCGACCGGTGTCCCCATGCGTTCGAGCATGGAGACGTAAAGGTTGCAGAGCGGGGTGCCACGCGGGCAGGCGAGGTGGCGGCCCGGGGTGATGGTGCCGCCGCCGCGGCCGGCGAGCAGGATCGGCAGGTTGTCGGGCTGGTGGCTGTTGCCGTCGGAGATGCTGGATCCGGAGAGGATCATGCTGTTGTCGAGCAGCGAGCGATCGCCCTCCTTGATGGCGGCGAGTTTGTCGAGGAAATAGGCGAGCTGTTCGTTGTGCCAGGCATTGATTTTGGCATACGGCTCGAACTTTTCAGCCTTGCCCTGGTGGTGGCTGAATTCGTGGTGGCCGCCGTCGCACCCCGGAATGAGGTGTCCGAAATTCTTTCCGGAAACGTCATTGGCGAACATGAAAGTACTCAGACGGGTCGAGTCGGTCCGGAACGCCAGCACCATCAGGTCCATCATCAGGCGCACGTGCTCGCGGTGGTCGCCGGGCGCCCCGACCGGCGCCGCCTCGGCATGGCCGTCAATCCGCTCGGACGGCCGCCATGCGCGCGGGTCGGGCTGGGAAAAGAAACTCAGCCGCTTTTCCACGTCGCGGACCGAATCGAGGTATTCATCGAGCTTGAACTGGTCGTCGCGCCCGAGGCGGCCGCGGAGCGCACGGGCGTCGTCCAGTACC
>JALRGF010000558.1 GCA_023253495.1 Verrucomicrobiales bacterium | reverse complement strand
ACCTCCTCGGCCTCCACCTTGCCGTTGAAAAACCGGAGCCTTGATTCCCGGCCCTCGATCGAGACACGGGGTGAGGGGTCCTCGGAGGCGGAATTTGTTTCCTTCTCCACCAGCATCCAGGTCGGCCGGATCATGCCGCGCTCCTTGCTCGTTTTGGAGAGCCAGCGGAAGCCCGCCTTCTTGTAGGCGGCTTCGATCTGGTCGGGTGTCATGTTCCAGAGGCCGGCGGCGCCGATCAGGGCGTCGAGGGAAAACCGGGTGTCCTCTTCCTTTTTGACGATGGCCGGCCCGTCGTCTTCCGGCTCCTTCGAATCCTCTTTTTTCTCCGGAGTGCCGCCGGGTGGGGCATCCGGCGGGGTGTCCTGGGCCGGGGCCGGGGGCGTGCCACCGCAGAGGAGAAGGGTCACGACGAGGGCTTGGAGCCCGGCGGCAAGAGGCAATCGGTTCATGGTGCAGGGAGGAAGGTTTTGGAGTGATGGAGCGCGGAGGGAGCTCTCCAGTCCTATCCGGAGAGCGCCTTTCCACAATCAAAATCAGGCACGTATCCGGGTCAGCGGAACGGCCAGATCAAGGGGATGGCCAGCGATCCGAGGATCCAGCAGAGCAGGTCCATGAGCAGTCCGATGCGGAAGAAGTCGCTGAACCGGTACCCGCCCGCGCTGTAGACGAGCAGGTGCGTCTGGTAGCCGGTCGGAATGGCGAATCCGATGCTGGCACCGGCCATCACGGCGACGATAAACGGCCGGGGGTCGCAGCCGAGGTCGGTGCCGAGCTGGATGGCGAGCGGGGTGAGCAGGCCGGCGACGGCGTTGTTGCTGAGCAGTTCGGTGAGGATGATGCTGAGCAGGAGGACGGCGGAAAGAATGAGGGTTCGGTCCCAGTGTCCGACCACCGAGATCAGTCCCTGGACGATGGTCCGGGCGGCGCCGGTCCGGTCCATGGCGACCCCCAGGCCGAGCGTGCCGAGGATCATGACGATGACGCGCCACTCGATGGCCTGGTAGATTTCCTCCCGCTGCAGGCAACCGCCCAGCACCACCATGAGGGCCGCCCCGAGCGCCACCCACTCGAAGGGAACGCGGTCGATGGCCCCGAGTACGACCACCAGAACGAGGGCAAGCAGGGCGACCCACGACCGGTCCGAACGGTAGGCGTCCGCCCCCTCCGGCGCGGTGGCAGCAGGGGTGGCGTGGCTCAGGTTGATCAGGTCGTCTCCGGCAAACAGGTCGGTCAGCCGCTCCTTCGAGCCCTCCAGCAACAGGGTGTCGCCGATTTCCAGCTTCAGGTGGTGGAAATTTTCCCGCTGGTTCTCCCCTTCCCGGTGCAGCGCCACGATGAGCACACCATGCTGCTGGCGGAAATTCAGGTCGACCAGGCTGTGCCCGACCAGGCTCGAATGCGGGCCGATCATGCCCTCCATGAGCATGGCTTTTTCGGTGTGCACGAAGCTCAGCCCGAGGTCGTCCTTCATCGCCTTCTCCAGCGCCGGCACATCCGGCTTGCCGTTGCCTCCGGACAGGTGGCACTTGAGGATCACGCGGTCGCCGGCCTCGAAAACGAGTTCGTCGATCGGGGTTTCCACGCGGTTGCCGCTGCGCCGGACTTCGATGAGGCGCAGGTTTTTCATGGTGGCCAGCGGCGATTCGGCGAGGCGCCGGTCCACCAGGGCGGAGTCGGATCCGACGATGGCCGCCAGCAGGAAATCATTGGCCCCGGCGCTGTCGATGAGCATCGCCAGACTCGGCCGTTCGGGCAGCAGACGGTCACCAAATAGAAGCAGGAAGCCGAGCACTCCGGCGGCCAGCACCAGTCCGAGCGGCGTGATTTCAAACATGGAAAACCCATCCAGTCCCTTCTGCTGGACGATGCCGTTGGCCACCAGGTTGGTGCTGGTGCCGATCATCGTGCACATGCCCCCGGCGATCCCGAAATACGACAGCGGCATGAGGTAGCGTGAGGGCATCAGCCGCTGGCGCCGGCACAGCCCGAGGACCATCGGCATGAAGACGACGACCACCGTGGTATTGTTGAGAAAGGCGCTGGCGGCGATGGCCAGCACCCCGAGTGCCAGCAGCGTGCGGCGTCCGCCGCCGCCGGCAACGCGCTCGAAGCGGTGACCGAAAGCCTCGACCAGGCCGGTGCGCTCGACCGCCGCCCCCACGATGAACATGAAGCTCACCGTCAGGATCGCATTGTTGCCGAAAATCCCTCCGAGGACCGAGGTCTGGGCCAGTTTGCCCTCGGGCATCAGAACCGGGTGGCCGTCAAAAGGCACGACCAGCAGCAGGAAAAGAGACGTCATCGCCACCACGTCCGGAGGGAATTTCTCCCATACAAACATCGCCACGGTGACCAGCACCAGGAGGCAGACGAAGATCTGGTCCGGAGGCATCAGGCGGTACGGAAATTCGGGGAACAGCGGGTCGTTTTACCGGGGCCCCGGCAGCGGTCTCTCCGACGGGGCGGGAGGGCGCGTGGAGAATGGCTCGGCGAGGGCGACGCGGGCATGCAGGATGCCTCTACCGAATGTATCCCTACTGGTCAAGTAGGATTTCTCGCCGGCAAACGGGATAGAGATTTTCGGCTCAGAAGACTTGACGGGGACGGTTATTTCGCGTGGAATGATCGGTTCCTCGGCCGCCTCAACTCCAGAATCAGATGAAAAAACCTTTTTCTACCGCGATTCCTCCCGGGTCCTTTGTTCCTCCAAAAGTGCAATATGCTCGGCGAGGCGGTGAATCCATGGGCGGCCTCGGTGGTGGTTCCCGGATTGTCGGGCTGGTTCTGATGATGACTTCGATGCTTTCCGGGGCGGTTGCCCGGGCCGAGGGTCCCGTCAACTGGATGGCCTTTCACGATCATCGTCCGACCAAAGGCGTTACTCATCCTCATGCCAGCGGCTTTGACATCCGGGCCACCGGGGATGGCGGGCCGCTGAGAAATTTTGCCACCGGCGAGGAGCTTCCGGTGCGGGTGGTGGTGACGTCGACCGGGACCACAGAGCCGGAGCACCACCGGGCCAATGCGTATGCGGAGCCGGCCAGTCCGGCCGCCAATCTTCTGGATGGCATCGTGGATGTCGGCAACACGGGCACCATCGCGGTGCGTAAAAGTACCGGGTCAACGGTGTGCCTGACGTTTACCAACCTGGATCCGGCGAAAAGATACACTTTTTCCGGAACTTCCGCGCGCGGAGGCGCCTACGCGGACCGATGGATCTGTGTGACGCTGCTGGGTGCGGACAGCGCTGAGGAAGCCCACGAGATGGGTGACGAAGACCCGCCCAACCTCATTACCCGGACCACCTTTCCCGACGCGGCGCTGAGGCTTGGACAGGTGGCTTTGAATTCCGGAAGCAACACCGTCGGCTCTCTGGTTTCCTGGTCGAATATCGCTCCCGGAGCTGATGGCTCCATCAGCATACTGACTGAGCAGTACACCGGCCGTCATCCGCTGGGGACCAGCAATAACGGACCTTGCGGCTACGCGTTGACGGCTTTTGCGCTGCAGGAGGTGGACGCGAGCCTTGGTCAACCCCTGGTATCCCAGGCGGCTCTTCCCCCGGATCCCGTGTTCACCCGGGTGCAACGGGATGGTGGAAACCTGCTTCTCGAGTGGGAAAATGGACGGCTCCAGCGCAGCCTGTCGATGGGGGACGGCACATGGACCGATGTTGAGGGAGCCAGTAGTCCGTATACGGCGCCGACGACCGACGGTTCCCTGTTCTTCCGGATCGCTCGATAACGCGCCGGGAGGGGCTTCGCCCGGAGTGACTCAGGGTGCCGAGCAGGGGGCCGGTGAGCGGGTTTGCGCCGGCCGGCTGACTGATGCGTGGAGGCCGACCGGCCTCTCGCGGTGGTCGAATGCGTGTCGCCCACGGTCGGGGCGGCCTCCGTTGTGGTCGTGGCTTCCACGGCGGCGCGGCGCGCCTGTGCGGGGGCTGGTGGGCCGCTGACTGAGGGGGAGAGCTGTCAGGACAGGGATCCCGTGAAGAGTGGTTTATGACATTCTTGTCACGGCGGCTTGACCGTCTGGAAAGATTTTGGTGGGATGCCCGCACCTTCCTGTCCACCCAACCCGAAACCCCCATGAAAACCCTGTCCTCCGTTCCTCTTTGTCCCGTACCCCGCCGCCGAAAGTTCCGGCGATCCTATGGCAGGGGCGGCCCGCCGGGAGGACGAAAGGGAGGCAGGATGGGAGTGGTGCTGACCGCGGCGGCGGCGGTTCTCATGGCCGTCGGCCCGGGCGCCCGGGCCCAGACCACGGTCAACTGGGTGGCGTACCACGACCATCGCCCAACGGAAGGGGTGACGCACCCGAATGCCAGCGGTTTTGACATCCGGGTCACCGGGGACGGTGGCCCGCTGAAGAATTTCGACACCGGGGCGGAACTTCCGGTGACGGTGGTGGTGACTTCGACCGGGACCACTGATCCGGACGCTCTCGGGGCGAACGCGTATCCGGAGGCGGGCAGCCCGGCAGCGAACATCTTTGACGGCATCGTCGATGTCGGCAACGAGGGGACGATCGGGGTGCGCAGCAGCGCGGGGTCGACGGTGCGTCTGACCTTCACCAATCTTGACCCGACCAAGAAATACACCTTTTCCGGAACGTCCGCGCGCGGCGGCGCCTACCCGAACCGCTGGATCGGCGTCACGCTGGAAGGGGCCGAAGCGGCCACCGAGGCGCACCAGATCGGCGGCGGCGACCCGCCCAACCTCATCACCAAGGCCACCTATCCCGCGTCGACCCTGATCGCCAACCAGGCGGCGCTCAATTCCGGAAACAACACGGTCGGATCGCTGGTTTCGTGGGCGGAAATCGACCCCGGTGCCGACGGCAGCTTCAGCATCCTCACCGGGCAGTACAATGGACCGCACCCGCTGGGCGCGGCCAACGACGGCCCGTATGGCTATGCGCTGACCGCCTTTGCGCTGCAGGAACTGAACGTCGTCCAAGCCATCAATATCACGTCGCATCCGGCCAGCGTGCAGACGGCGCCCGGCCAGAACGTCAGTTTCACGGTGGCCACCACCGGGGCCGGCGTGACCTATCAGTGGGAGCAGTCGCCGCCGGGATCGTCCGCCTTCGCACCGATCGCCGGAGCCACGGCCGCCACTTATTCTCCCGGCGCCGCGACTTTCGCACTCTCCGGCACCCGCTACCGCGTGGTCGTCACCGGTCAGGGGCTGGCGCTGACCAGCCGCACCGCCCTGCTCAGCGTGGTCGGCGGGCCGATCGAAATTGCCGGCCTGCTGAAAATGGACATTTACCGTGGTATCGCCGGAGTGGCCATTGACAACCTGTTGTCGGCGCCGGCGTATCCTGATTCTCCGAGTGAGAGCACCGGCATCGCCGGCTTTGACACCCGGACCGCACTGCCCACCGATGCGCTCAACGACTATGGGGCGGTGATGAGCGGGTTTCTGACGCCGCAGGAGAGCGGCGACTACGATTTTATGCTGCGCAGCGACGATGCCGGCCAGCTCTGGCTGAGCACGGACGACACCGAGGCCGGGCTTACGTTGATTGCGGAGGAAGCGGCCTGTTGCGGACCGTTTGAGGAGCCGGGGGTTTCGCCGCGCACGACCGCCTCCCCGGTTTCCCTGGTGGCCGGCCGGCGCTATGCCGTGCGGGCGCTCTTGAAGGAAGGCGGCGGGGGCGACTACCTGCAGGTGGCGTGGCGCAAGGTCGGGGACTCGACGCCGGCCGCGTTGCTCACGCCGATCCCGGCCGCTTACTTCTCCGCAGTCTTTCCCGAACGCGGAGTGGTCACGGTCACGGCACAGCCCCAGAGCCAGACCGCACCTCGCAACGGCACCATCACCCTGTCCGCAAACGCCACCAGTGCACTCTCTCCGCTCGTCATCCAATGGCAGCGAAATGGTGTCGCCATCCCCGGGCTCACCGGCCCGTCGGTCGCGTACGGCCCGCTCACCCTGGCCGATAACGGCGCCCGCTTCCGCGCCGTGATTTCCGCGCCGGGCGCCACCGCGACCACCGCCGAGGCCGTGCTCACCGTCATCGACGACACCACCCCGCCGGCTCTCGCCTCGGCTGTGGCCAGCGACACATTCAATACCATCACCGTCTCGTTCACCGAGGCCGTGACACCCGCCTCGGCCGGTGCCGCCGCCAACTATTCTCTCGACAAGGGACTGACGGTTTCCGGGGTTGAAATTCTCAGCCCGACCCGGGTCCGGCTCACCACCGGCCCGCAGGCGCAGGCGACCGCCTACACGCTGAGCATCAGCAATATCATCGATACCGCCGGACTGGCGAGTGCGCCCGGGACCAGCATGGCCTTCACCTCGTTCGAGGTGCTCAAGGGAGGCCTGAAATTCGAGGCGTGGCGCGGACTGGGCGGCACGGCCATCGCCAACCTGACCGAGGCGCCGCAATATCAGGAGCGGCCGGACGTCACCGGCTACGTGACCTCCGCCAATACCCGGAGCATCTTCCCGGATGACACCAATGACAACTTCGGGGCGCGGCTCAGCGGCTGGCTGGTCCCGACCGAGACCGGGAGCTATGACTTCATGCTCAGCAGCGACGACGCCGGCCAGCTCTGGCTGAGCACGGATGACTCGCCGGACAACCTCGCGATGATCGCGGAGGAACTGGCCTGTTGCGGTCCCTTCGAGGAACCCGGGGTCAGCGAGGCCACCACCGCCACCCCCATCGACCTCGTCGCCAACCAGCGGTATTTCTTCCAGGTCCTCTACAAGGAAGGCGGCGGCGGCGACTACGCCCAGGTGGCCTGGCGCAACACGCTCGACACCACCCCGGCCGGCCAGTTGTCCCCCATCCCGGGCTCATTCTTCGAAATCATCGCCGCCCCGGGCACCCTGTCGCCGCCGGCCGCGTCGTTCGCCGCCCCCGCTGCCGGCTCCGCCGTGCCGGAAGGAACCCCGTTCGACGTCGTGGTGGCTGCCACCGCCGCCACCGGCAAGTCCGTCACCCGCGTCGAAATCTTCCGCGGTGCCACCCGCCTCGCCGATCTGGCCCGCCCGCCCTACGCGGTCACCGTCAGCGGCCTGACCTCGGACGTGTACACCTTCACCGCCCGCGTCACCGACAGCGCCGGCCTGATCAGCACGCCGACGCCACTTGTCGTTTCGGTTGGCGAAGCCCGGGAAATCCGGAACCTGCTGCTCATGGATGAAGGCACGCTCTGGCGCTACGACCGCAGCGGCCAGGACCTCGGCATCGCGTGGCGCGAGGCCGGCTACGACGACAGCGCCTGGCCGACCGGTCCCGCGCTCATCGGTGAGGAGCCCAGCGCTTTTGCCATTCCGCTGCGTACGCCGGTCAGCCGCCTCACCGATGACGGTCAGTACATCAAAACCATGTACTTCCGCAGCACCTTCAACTGGACCGGTCCCACCGCCGGCACCAAACTTTCACTCCGTCACGTCGTGGACGACGGGGCTGTCGTCTATCTCAACGGTACCGAGGTCCACCGCTTCGGAATTACCGCGGGTATCGTCGTCGACGCCACCACCGATGCCCTCAGCCACGAGCAGGCCTTCGAAGGCCCGTTCCTCATTCCGGAGGCCCTGCTCCGTCAGGGCACCAACCTGCTCGCCGTCGAAGTCCATCAGAACGGCGGCAGCAGTTCCGACATCGTCTTCGGTGCCGAATTGATCGCCACCGTGCCCACCGGCGGCGGCGGCGGGGCCCCGGCCTTCACGCGCGTCGAGCGCGTCGGCACCAACATCCAGCTCGAATGGGTCAACGGACGGCTCCAGACCAGCCCGTCGCTCGGCGCCGGCACCTGGATCGACGTCCCCGGTGCCACCAGCCCGTACACCGCTCCCGCCAGCAGCGGCGCCCGGTTCTTCCGCGTCGCCCCCTGAGCCGCTTCATGGTCGAGCCCGGTTCCGGAGGGAGGCGTCAGGTCCTCCTTCCGGTCGACGGTCGCCCAAAAGGTGATCATCAAAGATCCCCGCATCCGCCTCGTGCCAGACGACTCAGACTCCCGAGACGACTCATCCCCATTCCTGACGGCAACGGCAGTATCTGGGGGAATCCGCAGAGGCTGTGTCCTGATGTCTTGTTACCGAAAGTCAGCTACCCAAGTGGCTGCTACGAGCGGTGAAGAGGCAAGAACGACGCCACGTGACTTCGCTGTCCACCGCTTTACGTACTCGTGAACTTTGCCATCAAAGTTGTTCAGAACTGCCTGGGGTCTCTCCGCCATCCACCCCACCAGGTGTCCGTGCAACCGGTCTGTAACAATTGCTTTCGCGCCCGAGACGAGGTCCAGACCCCGCGCAAGTTGACTTCGTGCGTGGGCATCCAGACTGGCCAGCAGGGCGCGCTGACCAAATCGAGCAGCGGAACCGATAGTGGCCCGCCACCAATGACGCCCCAACCGACTGGACTCGACCCAGTCGCAGTGTCGGGCGCCCTGCAGTGCCCTGAGGCAACCCGTGTCAGTGCTTAACTGCTCTTTATCACCGCGCAGGAGCAAGAGAATACCGGAGGGAGTCGCGCCGCTCGTCATTGGCCCGAGGGCTACCGCACAATCGGGCACGAGAGTGGTCGGGCAAACAAGATTTGCCATTGCCCACTTCAGGCTGGCCGGATCGCGTACCATCAAGGTGAAGTGTTTGTGAGTCGCGACGATTCGAGCACACGCCGCGGCACCTGCCGCTTCGGTAAAATGAATAGACACGGGCAGTTGAACAATCCGTCTGCCGATCAGACACCTGAGCAGGCGTTCCCGCAGGGCGTGAAAAGAAGGCCATAAGTCACCGAAATGGCCCCCTCCCTGTAGAAATATCGGTCCCTCCGGACACGCCCGGCGCAGTTGCGCCTCATCGAAATCCACGCCATTGGTTTTACAAACGTACACCGGATCATGCCCGGAAAGCTCAAACAGGAGACTGCGTGCGCCAAGCCAGATGGCGCTGTCCCCAACATTATTATGAAAAGGGAATCCGATCAGCGCGTAATCCTCACCCCAAGAAAGGTGGGGTGTGAGCGCGTCCATCAAAATCCCCCGTTGCGCCATAATCTCTTGGTGACGTCCCCATGGTGAATTCCGTTGCTCACTCATAAAAAGAGAAAGATTGACACAGCCGTCCCATAGAGGAGAGGGAAAAAATGGGCTGGCGGCGGCCTTGAAGCCCTGCCACACGGTAGGGTGTGAAAACAAAAACAACACCACCAGCCCGCTCGAACATTGTCGTCCTTAAGCAGCTCTTCAGGCA
>JALRGF010000512.1 GCA_023253495.1 Verrucomicrobiales bacterium | reverse complement strand
GTAGGAGTAGGCGACGAAGAAAAGGGCGAGGGCAAAGGCGGGGCGGGCGAGGGCGGTGGTTTCGCCGGGGGCGGGGAGCAGGGAGGTGGCGGCGGCGGGTGGGGCGCACCAGCCGGCAGCGGCGAGGCCGGCGAGGGCGGCGACCTTGATCAGGGTGGAGGCGAGCTGGAAGCGTTCGGAAACTTTGATAGAGGCCAGATGCACGGCGGTGGCGACGGCGAGCACGGCGAGGGAGCAGGCGAGCGGGGCGATCGGGTGGCCTTTGAAGAAGGCGCTGGCGGTGTAGGTTCCGAAGGCGGAGCTGGCGAGGGCGACGGGGGCGGCGAAGCCGGCGGTGATCGACAGCCAGCCGGCGAGGAAACCGGCCAGCGGGTGCCACGCCTGAGTGAGCAGGTGGTATTCACCGCCGGAGCGCGGGAAGAGGGTACCGAGTTCGGCGTAGCAGGCGGCTCCGCAAAGGGCCACGATGCCGCCGAGGATCCAGACCAGCGCGATGCTGAAGTTTCCGGGGAAGTGGATGACCTGAAACCCCAGGCTGGTGAACACGCCGGTGCCGATCATGTTTCCGGCGACGAGGGCGGCGGCGGCCGACCAGGAAACGCGGTGAGGCGCGGCGGCGGCGGCGGCGGGAGCGGGAGCGGTGGGCGGCGGGTGATCCGGCGGCATCCTCGGAAAGCGGGCGGGGCGGTCGGTCGGCGCGCTCACCCCGTGACCGGATGGCGGGAGGAGCCATCGCGGGGGTGGCTTCCCGCTCCCGCGGGAAGCGGTGGGTGCCAATGTGGCCTCAGGCGGCGGGCACGAAGCCTTCCAGGGTGCTGAGCATTTCGTCGACGACCGGTTTCACGAGATTGCCGACGACGGGCAGGGCGAGCACCGGCTGCAGAGAGTTGCGGAGGGTGGCGATGAGCGGACGGATGGTGGAGCCGACCGCCTGCTGGGCGGGGGCGGGCAGTTTGGCCCAGAGCCCCTTGATGCCGGCGAGCTTGGTGTTGACGTCTTTGAGTTTCGGCAGGGCGGCGGTGGCGCTGGCCTCGTCCTTGATGGTGGCCACGGCCGCGGTGGCGTCCTTGATGAGCCCGGTGAGGTCACCGGCGATCTTCATCTGGTCGCCCACGGCGGCCACGCCGTTGCTGACCGCGCTGGCGGCCTCGGGGGCCTTGCGGCACATTTTCTGGCCGAGGAAAACGGCGAGGGCGGCGAGAATCAGCGGGATGAGCAGTTTTTTGAAGGGGGAGGCGGCGGCTTCCGCCTGGCGGGCGGCGCCGGTGGCGGCGGAAGTGGCGGCGCCCACGGCGGCGGAGGCGGTCTGACCGGCGTCGCCCAGCACGCTGCCCAGTCCTGGCACGGCGGACGACAGCAGGCTGCCGAGGCCGGAGGGCAGGGCGGACGAGATGTTGGCTTTCTGGCCGGCGAGCATGCTGACCAGGCCGGCGGCGTCGAGGCCCTTGGATTGTTTGCCGAGGGCGCCGAGAACGACCGGGCCGAGCATGCCGAGCAGTTTGCCGGTGCCGCCATCACCGATGCCGGTGAATTTCGAGAGCACGCCGGCGATCTGGCCGAGGCCGGATCCTCCGAGCAGGGCGGTGAGCGGATTGGAGTCGCCGAGGCCGGCGGCGGCGCCCTTGGTGAGCAGACCGCCGAGGTCATCGAGCCCGCCGGCGTCCTGTTTGGCGAGGGCGGAGACGAGATTGGCGGCGCCTTCCGGTTTGGAGGCGGACCCCATGACGGCGGCGAGGATGGTGGGGATGGCGGCGCCGACGGCTTTCTGGGTCTGGTCCTGACCGAGACCGAGGGCGGAGGCGATTTTGCCAATGGTATCCCCGCTGCCGAGGAGCTTGAGGATGATTTCGACGATGTTCATGTTGACGGATTCCGAGGGTGGGGAGTTGTGGGTGGTGGATGGGAGAGCGTGGTTCTTATCCGGGAAAACACTTCCATAGCAAGCACAATGAATGACAATCGCTTCACTATCATGACTCGCGGCAAGATTTCCCGGGACGAATTGATCGCGGCCCACGCGGCGGCCCGGGAGCATCTGCTGGCTGGGCGCACCGGAGCGGGGCACTGGGTGGGCGAGTTGTCGTCGTCCGCGCTCTCCACGGCGACGGCGATCACGGCGCTGGCGTTGATGGATGCGCAGGGGTATGCCGGGCGGATTGCGCGCGGGCGGCGGTGGCTGGAGGCGACGCCGAATGCGGACGGCGGGTATGGCGACACGACGCTGAGTGTTTCGAACATTTCGACGACGATGCTGGTGTGGGCGGCGTTCGGGGTGACCGGGGCGGACGGGCCGGCGGCGGCGGGGGCGGCGCGGTGGGTGGAAACGGCGTGTGGCTCACTGGAGCCGGCGGTATTGGCGGAGGCGATTGCGTCGCGGTACGGAAAGGATCGCACGTTTTCGGTGCCGATTCTGATGATGGCAGCGCTGGGCGGGCGGCTGGGGCCGCCGGCGGAAGCGTGGGGGCGGGTGATGCCGCTGCCCTTTGAGTTGGCGGCGGTGCCGCGGCGGTGGTTTGCGGCGATGCGGATGCCGGTGGTGAGCTATGCGTTGCCGGCGTTGATTGCGATCGGGCAGGCGCGGTTCCGGCACGCGCCGCCGCCGCCGCCGCTGCGCTGGCTGAGGCGCGCGGCGGTGCGGCCGACGTTACGGCTGTTGCGTGAAATTCAGCCGGCGACTGGTGGGTATCTGGAGGCAACGCCGCTGACAAGTTTTGTGGCGATGGCGCTGGCGTCGTGTGGTTGGAAGGATGATCCGGTGGTGCGGGAGGCGGCGCGATTTCTGGAAGAGAGTCAGCGGGCGGACGGGAGCTGGGCAATCGACACGAATCTGTCAACCTGGACTACAACCTTGGCGGTAAAGGCTTTGGGTAGTGATTTTCCGGGATCGGCGGCAGTACGCAGCTGGCTGCTGGCGCAGCAGTACCGGGAGCGCCATCCCTTCACGCAGGCGGCGCCGGGGGGCTGGGCGTGGACTGATTTACCCGGCGGGGTGCCGGATGCGGACGACACGCCTGGGGCGATGCTGGCGCTCGCGGAGTTCGGGCGGGATGGGGAGACGGTGGCGGCGGCGGCGGCGGCTTCCGGCTGGCTGCGCGGATTGCAGAATCGTGATGGCGGGGTGCCGACGTTTTGTCGTGGGTGGGGGGCGCTGCCCTT
>JALRGF010000501.1 GCA_023253495.1 Verrucomicrobiales bacterium | reverse complement strand
TGTCAATCTGGGCGAGGGGTTCGGCTTCGCCGGGGGCGGGGATGGAGTCGTGGGGGCCCGGTGGGCGGATGTTGAGAGTGGAGGTGCCGGGGTCGCGATTGGGGTTCGCGGCGGTGACGGAACGGACTTCGCGCAGAAGGGTGCGGTGGGAGGGCGGCAAATCGCGGGCCTGATCGGCAAGTGAGTCCCAGGGAAAACCAGCGGCCCAGGGGAGGGCGAGGCACTCGACGGCCAGAATGCGGACGGCCTGGAGGGCCTGACGGAACTGCCAATCGGCAACGCCAGTAGAGCGGCCAAGGCCGTCGAAGAAGGCTGAGGTGCGCTCCGGAGAAGCGGGACCGTCGGCTTTCGTCCAGAGCTCGGCCCAGCGTTGGAGATAAGGGCGAGCTTTGGACGGAATGTGGCGGGCGTCGAGGCGCTGAAAGAAGGAAGCAGGGAGAAGGGAGTTCACGAGAGTACGTGTATACAAGAACACATAATGTCGACGTTGGAACGCGCAACCTCAAACGCGGCCGAAGTCAGAGGCCTTCCATTCTCCCTTTCAATTTTCGGACAGAAGTCGCTTCTGGGCCCGCGCGCTGGGAGCGGTGCCTGCATCATATGAGGAGGATGCCCCCCTTGAACTGGCCGCGATGCCGGCAACCGCCGCGGAGGAGGTACACCGCCACCGCCGACCGAGGCGATTGGATTTTGACCGAATGCTGGCCCTCATTCGACCCGCCCTTGGCCTGATCGCTGGGGGCGGGTTTTTTGTGCTCGGGGTGCGGCTAAAGCGTGGCTTAATCGAGGCTAAAAAACCTGCATTTTGAGGCCTTTGGGTGCGTTTCCGTTCCACTCCGTGCATTCTTGCCTTTTCTCTAAGGCCTTCATTTGCACTATTATACTCTGGTGGTCCCGGCAGGAATCGAACCTGCATCCCCGGCTTCGGAGACCGGTGCTCTATCCATTGAGCTACGGGACCGTTGGGGTGGCTGGGGGCCGGGCACCGGTTCGTGTAGGACGGGCGTTTCTGGAGTTGCCCGCGAGGGAGGACAAGGAATAGTGCCGGCTCTTTTATGCAACCGAAATCCCGGCGCGTGGTGGTGAAATTTGGCAGCGGCATTCTGGCCCACCCGAGCGGGCTGGGGCTGGACGAGGGGCAATTTGAGCAGCTGGCGTATGCGGTGGCCGGGGTGCGCAGTGCCGGGCACGAGGTGATTGTGGTGAGCAGCGGGGCGGTGGCGGCGGGCGGGATGGCGTTTGGCATGGTGCGGCGGCCGGAGGACACGGCCACGCTGCAGGCGTGTGCGGCGGTCGGTCAGACGCGTTTGATGCAGCGGTATGAATCGTTGTTTTCCCGCCACGGGCTGCTGGTGGCGCAGCTGCTGCTGACCAATGAGGACCTGCACCAGCCGGTGCGCCGCGAGAACCTGACCAACACCTTGGAGCGGCTGCTCGCGTTCAAGAATGTGGTGCCGATCATCAATGAAAACGACTCGGTGGCGACGGAGGAGTTGAAGGTGGGCGACAACGACCGCCTGTCCGCCGGCGTGGCCCGCCTGGCTGCGGCTGACGTGCTCATTCTGCTGACCAGCGTGGACGGCCTGCTCGACGCGGACGGCCGGCTGATCCCGGAAATCAACGACATCGCTGCTGTCGGGGCCCACGTGCGCCCGGAAAAAGGCGTGCACTCGACCGGCGGCATGGCCAGCAAGCTCGGTTCCGCGGCCGAAGCGGTGGCCGGCGGCATCGAAGTCGTCATCGCCAACGGCCGCCAGCCGTCGCAACTGCTTGCGCTGGTCGAGGGCGGCGGCACCGGCACCCGCCTGCGCCCGGCATGAGCGGCAGCGCCCTTGACCGGCCTCTGGACAGGGCGCGCAATCCACGCTTTAAGTGACTCCGGGTGCGGCCGGCTGGCCGGCACCCGGTTTTCCGATCACATCCCAACCCCACGACACTCCATGGCAAAAATCAACTTTGGATCCGAGGTGTACACCTGGTTCATGCAGGGCACCGGCAAGGGCTATGACAACAAGCTCGACCACATGATCAAGATCGCGGCCCAGGCCGGGTTTACCGGTATTGAGCCGATGGTTCTGGAGATTTCCGAAAAGGCGCTGGGCTGCGGCCGTTACTGGCTGGGTGATTTCTGCGACGCCGGCAAACTCAAGGCCGCGCTGGATGAGCACAACATGAAGCTGGCCGGACTGGCGCTGGTCTGCGCGTGGGATGCCGAGGAGGAGACACCGGCGGAGAAGGAGGCCGCCGATTTCACCATGAACCTCCTCAAGCACTTCCCGGGATCCATGCTCGGCACCGTCACCCTGCCCAGCGGCCGTACCAAAGACCTGCAGAGCCGGCGCCTCAATGTTGCCCGCAACATCAACCGCGTCTCGCGCCGCGCTGCCGACCTCGGCATCAAATGTTCGTATCACCCGAACAGCCCGCCGGCCTCGCTCGTCCGCACGCAGGAAGATTATGACGTCGTCCTCAGCAGCCTGGACCCGAAGGTCACCGGCTGGACCCCGGACGTCGGCCACATCGCCCGCGGCGGCATGGACGTCATCGCCACCCTCAACAAATGGTCCCACCTCGTGAACCACATTCACTACAAGGACTTTTCCGGCAACGGACCCGAGCCGTGGGCGCAGATGGGCACCGGCAAGCTCGACTTCCACAAAATCACCGAGTGGCTCGTCTCCCGGAACTACGAGGGGTGGATCATCTGCGAAGATGAGGCGCATGTTGCCGTCGACGACCCGGACGGCGTGACGCTTCAGAACGGCCAGTGGTGCAAGGAGAACCTGGCCCCGATCGTGGCCTGAGGACCGCATCCCTCCCAGCCCTCCCGGCACCCCTCTGAGAGGACCGGTTCCCGGTTCTCCGAACCGTAAGCCCCTAACCCCGGGCCTTGGGGTCTCCATGGATCCCGAATGCCGGAAAGAGCGGCGCGTGAAAAGAGCGGCGCGTCAGAAGCGACCGGCAGCGCCGGCGCCAGCAGCGACACGGAAGCCGGTCCGGCAGCGTTTTTATTTGGCGCCGGTGAGGAGGAATTTTTTGAAGTCCTCCTTGGCGGCGGCGATGCCGGCTTCGGGTCCGACGAGACGGACGTAGATATCGCCGTCATTGGTGGGCAGCACGGCGGCGAGCAGGGTGTAGCCGGTGCGGGGTTCCTTTTCCGGGGTGAAGCGCGACCCGACGTAGGTTCCGGTGATGCTGACCAGCGTGGCCTTGGCGGCGCCGAAATCCATTTCCTCGCGCTCGGTTTTGGCCGCCGGCGACGCCTGAAACATCCCCTGCCAGCGCTGGATGTTGCCCTGGAGATCGCCGCCCTGGCCGGCGCCGAAGTGATAAAAAGACGCGGAAAGCCCCGGGGCGCCGTCCTTGCCCGGGAGTTCGATCGTCCCCTGGCTCATCGGTTTCGGGGTGTCGCTCATTTTCCACGGGGCGGACAGGCTGAAGGTGAGCGGACCGACTTTGAGCGGCTGGGCGGCCGGTTCCTCGGCGCGGGACGTTGCGGCGGTCAGGCTGAAAGCGCCGGCGGCGATCACGGCGCAGGTGGTGCGGATGAGGCGGGTATTCATGGATGGAATCGGGTACGGTCGGAACGGGCGGGTGGTTGCGGGGGGTGTGGATGCGGGAGGCTGCTGGGATGTGGCGGTGAGGGCGGCCGGTGGCAAGCGGGACCCGGGATGGATCCGCAGGCCCGGTTTCCCCTACAGGGAGGCGGGTGATTGCAGAAGCGTGGCGATCCGGTGGAGCAGCCGGCCGGCGGCACCGCCATCGAGGATCCGGTGGTCAAAACTCAGCGTGAGTTGGGCCTCGGTCACCGGCACGAAAGCGCCGCGCTCCGGCGACCACTGCGGCACTTTCCGCCCGGCGCCCAGTCCCAGCAGCAGGTTCTGCTCCGGCAGCGGGATCGGCGTGGCCCAGACGATCCCGAAAGTGCCGAAATTCGTCACCGTCGCCGCCCCGGTCCCGATTGCCTCGGGCGGCAGCCGTTTGGAGCGTCCGGTTTCCACCAACCGGTTGTAAATGCCGACGAGGCTGGCCAGATCCTGGCGGTCGACGTCCCGGATCATCGGGACGAGCACCCCGTCATCGACTTCGACGGCAAAGCCGATATCGATTCCCTTGGGGTGCACGATGCGCCCGCCGACCAGACGTCCGGCCAGCGCCGGGGACTCGGCCAGGGCGATGGCGAGCGCGCGGATGGCGTAGAGCGTCGGCCCCGGGGTGTCCGCCATCGTCCGCCGGTGGGCGAGCAGGGCGTCAAGCGCCACCTGAATACCGACGGTCGCCAGCGGCCGCGTCCACGACCGCCGCATGGCATCGGCGACCGCCACCCGCATCGGGCTCGCCTGGGTCATCGGCAGTTGCTCGAGACCGGCCATGAACCGCTCAAAATCTTCCACCGTCACCCGCCCGCCTGCGCCCGACCCCGCCACCCCGGCCAGGTCCGCCGCATTCAGGCCGAGCTCGGCCATCCGCACCCGCAGGCGCGGCGAAATATAGCTGGCCCCGGTCGCATTCGCCGGCACCGGCAGCCCGCGCACCAGCGGTTCGACCCGGAGCGGGCCGTCGTCCGTGCTGAAAACGTCCCCGGCGTCGTACCGGAAATGCAGGTTTTCCTCAACCTCGCCCGCTCCCGAGGGCGACGCTCCCGCGCGCGCGGAAATCGGTTCGGACGGCCCCTCCGGCAAATCCAGCCCGGCCCGCCGCGCCTCGTCCGCAGTGACCTCCAGAAACCCGAGAGTCGCCCCGACCGCATAGCTGACCTCGACCTCCGCCCGCAGCTCGACCACCCGCCCGGCGCACGGCACCGTCACCGCCATGGTCGCTTTCTGCGTTTCCACCTCCATGATCTCGGCATCCGCGTCGACGTCCTGGCCCAGACTGATGCCAAGGTGCTTCACGGTCGCTTCGGCGATCGACTCGCCGAGCTGGGGCATCAAAATCGGAACAAGCGGCATGGGGCAAAAATCAAAAACTGGCGAGCAACCGCGCTCAGAGCAAGACGCAACGTTGCCGATGCGCGCGGACCCAGCCAACCGGAGCGGAAATATCCTTCAAGCACACCGCTCAAACTGCGAGGTGACCCATGGCCGGTCCCATTGGACACCCCCTCTTCGCAACGAGGGCGGTGGCGTCGAGCCGCAGGGACGCCACCATCTCCGGCACGCATCCCGTGCTTCACGACAAGGGCAG
>JALRGF010000400.1 GCA_023253495.1 Verrucomicrobiales bacterium | reverse complement strand
CGGGGCGGGGAAACGGGATGAGGGTCAGTTGGGCGCGGGCGGCAGGATGACGCGGCGGCGCCCCGGGGCCTGACCCGGACGGCCTTGCGGCTGGCCCTGTGGTGGCGGCTGGGCCGCCTGCGCCGACTGGTCACCGACAGTGGGGACCGCGCCGCCCTGAACCGCGCCGCCCTGAACGGCACCGGGGGGCAGGCCGCCCTGGCCCGGGGCGACGCCCGGCTGGCCGGGCTGGCCGGGCTGTTGCAGCTGGGCGTTGATCTGCTGCTGGACGTTCGGGCCGCGGCCCGGGTTGACCGCCAGGTTGACATTGGCGCCTGGGGGGCCGCCGCGGCCGGGCACGTTCGTGGCCTGGGCCGGCTGGCCGACGACCGCGGCATTGACCACCGCCTTGCGTTCGATGATTTGTTTGTCCGACTTGATGGTGGCCTCCTCGCTGCCCTTGCGGGCGACCACGGCGGACTCGAGGAGCGTCTGACCGCGGTTGAGCTGGACGAGCTGAATGCCGTCAGCGTTCGGCCGGTCGGTGCGGATCACGAACCGGGCGTTGGTTTTTTTGTCGACGATGCTCGCGTAGGTGACGCCCTTGCCGGCGTCAATGGTAAAACCGGCGAGGGCCATGTCGGCGGCAAACGAGACCGGTGGCGGTCCTTCCTCGCGGACGATTTTGAAGGCGAAGGGGGATTTTTCGATGATTTTTTCGTAGCGGTCGAGACTGTACCGCTGGAGTTGGCCGGGGTTGAGCGGGTCGAGCGACACCTCAGCGGCAGGGTCAGCGGCGGGATCCGTCGCGGGCGCGGCGGCGGCGGCGGCCTCGGCCGGCACGGGGGGTGGCGGTGTGTTTTGCGCGGGCAGATTCTTGAGCAAGCCGATCGGAAGCCCCAGAAGCAGGGCGGCGGCTCCCCGGATCAGGAGACGGCGGGCGGGAAAAAGCGATGGGATCTTCATCACGGCAGTCATTGGGAAGGAACTCATTGGGAAGGGACCCCCGGAGCGGGAGAGGGAGCGGGAGGTTGGACCGTCGTCGCCGCCGGCTGTTCAAGGTTCGGCGGCTGCGGGGGCACGGGGGGTTCCACAGCCGGGGCCGGGGCCTCCGGGCTTTCCTTTTCCGGGACGTCGGACGCGTCGGCAGGCGGAGCGGTGGGAGTGACCGGCACCTGCGGCAGGCGTGGCACGTCCGCCGAGACCAGTCCCATAAGCTCCTCGCTGTCCGCCCGCCACCACTGCTGGATCTGCGCCTGGCAGCGGACGCGCTCCTCGTCCTTGGTCGGGGTCAGCTCGAGAAAACTGATGAAGCGGAAGTCCTCGCGCCCCTGCAGCGAGTGAAGGAAACTGACCAGATCCTCCATTTCCGCGGTCGCCTCGAGGTCCATGATCGAGCGGTGGACCGAATCGTCCTTCTGTGTCGGGCGCGGGTCTTTTTTGGTCAGTTCGACGCCGGCGGCGGCGGCCTTGCTGGTGACCACGTTGAAGAGGTGGGTTTCCAGCTGGTCGATGTCGGTGTAGGCCGGCAGGTGGTTGCTGATCCACTCGGTATTGATGTCGGCGAGCGGTTTGGCCGCCTGCAGCTCCTTGAGCCGGGCGATGTCAAATTGGAGCGTCCGCTGCCGGGCGAGCGCGGCGGTGCGGCGCTGGGCGAGCGCCTGGTAGCCGAGGAAATTGAGGACGATGAAGCCCGCGACGAGCAGCAGCGTCATCAGGCGGCGTTCACGGCTGGACAGGGAGCGCATTTTTGAGGGTGCCAACGGCTTGGAAGCTGGCGAGACCGTTTTTCTCCCCGCGGGGAGCGGTTTTGTCCCACTCGTAGTCCGCGAGACCCGGGTCGCGCGCGAGGGCGTTCTGAAAA
>JALRGF010000379.1 GCA_023253495.1 Verrucomicrobiales bacterium | reverse complement strand
CGTCACGCTGGACGACGCCCACACCACCGGCAGCAGCCTGATGCCGCAGAAAAAGAATCCCGATGTGGCCGAGCTGACCCGAGGCAAAACCGGCCGCCTGATCGGCAATCTGGTCAGCCTGCTGACGACCCTCAAAGGTCTGCCGATGACCTACAACCGGGACCTCCAGGAGGACAAGGAGCGGCTGTTCGATTCGGTGGACACGCTCAAGCTCGCCCTCGCCGTCAATGCCGAGATGATTGCGGCAATGCAGGTCAATGCGGCGGCTTGCCGTACGGCCGCCGGCGACCCGTTTCTGCTGGCCACCGACCTCGCGGATTACCTGGTCAAAAAAGGCCTGCCCTTCCGGCATGCCCACGATGTGATCGGGAAATTGACCGCGTATTCGCTCGCGCAGAAGCGCGGGTTCCCCGAGTTCTCGCTGGAGGAATTCCGCCGGTTTTCCGAGCTTTTTGAAGACGACGTGTTCACCGTGCTCGACCTGCAGACCGCCCTGGAGGCGCGCCGGGCGACCGGGGCGCCGTCGCCAGCCCACCTCGCCTCCGAGATCAAACGGTGGCGCAAGGCGCTGGGGGCGGCCAAACGCGGGCGCTGAGCGCGGCGGGTGAAGCTGAGCGCTGGGGGGCTCGCCGCATGCCCGCGGCTCCGGGCTCTACGGCCTGACCAGACGGTAGAATTTCCCCGGTCCGTCGATGACCTCGAGCACGTTGTTGTTGCCGCCTTCGACGAAGGGCACGGAAGTTACCGGGCGCCAGGAATTCGGCAGCAGGGAGGTGGACGAGTGGAGGACGAGGCCGGCCGGGGCGGTGGCCGGCCAGGCGATATTGACCGCGTTGACGCCGACCGCGGTGATGGTCAGGGTCACGGTCGGGCCGCCGCCGGATGACGGGGTGATGCGGATGTGGTCGAGCAGGAGCGATTGATCGTCCTCGACGGTGCCGGTGGCCAGCCCCTGGAAGCGGAGTTCGGCGGATTCGCCGGCGGCGGTGAACGGGATGCTGACGGTGGCGTACGGGGCCCCGGCACCGACCGGTTCCTGCACGGTGTTGAGGACCTCCGTGCCGTCGATGAGTACGGCGTAAGGAGTGCCGCCGGGGGTGTCGCCATTGCGGGCGTTGACGAGGTACTCCAAAGTATAAGAAGCCCCCGGGGTCAGCCCCTCGATGAGCTGGGAAAGTGCGGCCGGCCCCTGGATGAAGGCGACGCGGTCCTGCGCGCCGGCCACGCCGTTGTCGGAGAACGGACCGACGGTGTCGATGTTGATGCCCTTGCCGCCGCCGGGGGCCCAGCCGGCGATGGCATTCTGGTACCCCACGCCGGCCGGCACACCGGAGGCTTCGAAGCTCGGGTTTTTGACGACGATTTCCTCGGCGGTCTGGGGCACGATGCAGAGGCCGTCGAGCAGCAGGGTGGCGTCGCCGGCGGCCGTGGAGGCGATTTCCACGCTGGCATTCGGGGCGGTAGCGGTGAAGGCGAGGTTGAGGAATTGGAACGGGGCACCGGCGCCGACCGGGGCGATTTCCGGCACGGCGGCGAGTTCGGTGCCGTCGAGGCGCACGGTCATGGCCATGGTGCCGCCGCAGCAGTTGCGCACGTTGTAGAACATCTGGAAGGCGTAGCGCTGGCCGGCGGTCAGTCCGGTGATCGACTGGGTCATGGCGCCGGTGCCCTGGATGAAGGCGACCTGATCGCGGTCGGGGATCAGTCCGTTATCCATGAACGGCTGCGAGGCATTGTTGATGCCGCCGCCGCCGGACCAGGCAAGGATCGGGCTGTACCCCACGCCGGGTCCGGGGCCGGTGGCGTCGAAGCTCGGATTGACCACGAATGAGGTGACGCCATTGATCAGGATGCTGCCGTCCACACCGTCGTGGCCGCCGTTGTCGACGATTTCCACGGTGGCGGCCCCGCGTCCGACCCCCTCGATGGCGGTGGTCAGGGTGGTGGTCGGTTCGCCCTGGGCGAAAGTGAGGGTGACCAGGCCGGTGGCGTCCGCATCGACCAGGCGGGCCACGCTGTTGTTGGCGATGCGGACGACGACGGAGGCGGGGCCGGATTGCAGCCGGCGTGCCGAGACCGTGAACGTGGCGAGCGCCTGCTGGCCCGGGCCGAGTTCGAGGCGTGGCGGGCTGATTTTCAGATTCGGGATCGGTTCGACGACGACGCCGGAGACGCGGATGTCATCGAGGAGGAGCGTCTGGTCGCCGGGGTCGGTCTGTTCGAAGCGGATGACGGCGGTGGTGGCGGCGGCGGTGAAGGTGGCGGAGGCGCTGCGGTAGGCGGCGGTGCCGCCGACCGGGGTGACCGCCTGTTCGAAGCGCGGGGTACCGTCGACGCTGAGGCGCAGACCGGGTGCATTTCCGGAGCGGGCGTTGTAGCGGAACGAGACGGCGTATGATTCGCCGGCGACCAGTCCGCGCAGGGTTTGTTCGATGAAGCCGGGCCCCTGGAGGCAGGCGACGCGGTCCTGATCGGGGACGGTGCCGTTGTCGGCGAACGGGCCCCCGGCCTCGTTGATGGCGACGCCGCCGGCGCCGCCGCCGGTCCACCCGGCACCGGTGCCGGCGGTCAGGTATCCGGGGACTTCCGGGGTGCCGCTGGCCTCGAAGCTCGGGTTGGCCACGACCACGCGACCGGGGTCACCCGGCACGATGGTCACGGCGTCGAGCAGCAGGGTGGCGTCTCCGGTGGCGGTGGTGGCGAAGGCGAGCACCCCGGTGTCCGAGGCGGCGGTGAACGGCACGTTGCGGAAACGGTAAGGATTTCCGCCGGTCACCGGCTCGATGCCGGTCAGGCGGTCGAGCACTTCGTCATCCCATTTGACCGCCAGGTCCATGGCGAATGACCCGCAGCAGGCGCGCACGTCGTAGAGGAATTGAATCCAATACGTCTGGCCGGGAGTCAGGCCGGTAATCGTCTCGCTGACCTGGCCGCTGCCCTGTTGCAGAGCGACCTGGGTGCCATCCGGGATGGGGGTGCCTGCATTGTGGAACGGACC
>JALRGF010000280.1 GCA_023253495.1 Verrucomicrobiales bacterium | reverse complement strand
CGTTGAGCACGAGGATCCGGTGTTTTGATTCCCGGGCGACCTGCAGGTAGCCGGTGCGCACCCGCTCGAAGAAGGCCATGGGTTCGGACTCCATGCGGTCGGGCCGGCCGCCGGACCGTTGCTGCGCCCGGGCGTGCGCCTCCGCGGGATCCATGTCGAGCAGGAACGTCAGATCCGGGTGGTTGCGGCCGACGGCGAGCGCGTTGATCTGGCTGATGGCGATGAGGTCCAGCCCGCGCCCATACCCCTGGTAGACGGTGGTGGAGTCGTAAAACCGGTCGGCGATGACATGGGTGCCGGCATCGAGGGCGGGGGCGATTTTTTCGCGTACGAGCTGGGCGCGGCTGGCGGCGAAGAGCAGGAGTTCACATTCGGGCGAGATCGGGGCGCCGTCGGACCGGTGCTGCAGGAGCAGCTCCCGCACCTCTTCACCGAGCTGGGTGCCTCCGGGCTCGCGCACCATCATCACGCGGTGTCCGTCGGCCTCCAGCGCTTCACGCAGGCGGCTGATCTGCGTGCTTTTGCCCGCGCCTTCCGTGCCTTCAAATGTGATGAACAATCCGCGCGCCATGGGTGGGTGAAAATATCGCTCAGCGGAGATCCGCGAGAGGCCTCAATCAAACACGCGGTCGCGGCGCGGCTCAACCCCGATTCACGGGCCGGGATGCGGATGCCCGGCGCCGGACCGCGGCATCCGGGTCCCGGCTACCAGGTGACCGAATGCCCGAGGGTGGCGACGTGGGCGTCGGCCCGGAACGTGTCGCGCAGCCCGTTTTTGAACGCTTCACTGCGCTCGGGCTCGCCGTGGACCAGCCACGTCTGTTCCTTGCGACCGGTCATCCTTCCGTAATACGCGAGCAGTTCGCTGTGGTCGGCATGGCCGGAAAACGAGTCGAGGGTTTCAATTTTCGCGCGCACCCGGACCCGTTCACCGAGTACATTGATCTCGCGAAACCCTTCGCGCAGCTTCCAGCCGAGCGTCTGTTCGGCGCAATAGCCGACGAAGAGCACGGTGGTGCGCGGGTCTTCGAGGTTGTTCTTGAGGTGATGCAGGACCCGCCCGGCCTCACACATGCCGGAGGCCGCAATGATGATCGCCGGCTCCTTCAGGGAGTTGAGCGCGCGCGACTGGTCCGCCGACCGGATCAGCGAAAGTCCGTCAAAATGAAACGGGTTCCGCTTCCGGAACAGGAACTCATACACCTCCTCGTTGAAACACTCGGGGTGCAGCCGGAAAATCTCAGTGGCATCGACCGCCAGCGGGCTGTCGACAAAAATCGGCACCCTCGGAAGCCGGCCGGAATCCAGCAGGCTGTTGAGCACATAAATCAACTGCTGGGTGCGCTCGACGGCAAAGGCCGGAATGATCACCTTGCCGCAATCGTGAAGCGCGCGCTTGAGGATGCCCTCGATCTTTTCATGCGCCTGCGGTGACATCTCGTGCTCACGCCCGCCATAGGTGCTCTCCATCAGAATAAAATCAATGTCCTCAGCCGTCTCCGGGTCGCGCAGCAGGACGTCGTCGCCACGACCGACGTCACCGGAAAAAAGAAACCGCCGCGACCGTCCGTCCTCGTTCACATCAAGAATGACCTGGGCGGCGCCCAGCAGGTGGCCGGCGTCGATGAACGTCAGGTCGACGCCCCGGGCGATGGTCATTTTCCGGTGGTAGTCGAAGGTGACGAACTGGCGCAGGCATTTTTCGGCATCGGGCGGGGTGTACAGCGGGGTCAGCGGCGGCTCGTTGCGCCGGGTCCGGTGTTTGTTGAGCCATTCGATGTCGTTTTCCTGGATGCGGGCCGAGTCGGCGAGCATGATCTGGCAGAGGTCGCGGGTGGCGAAGGTGCAATAGACGTTGCCGCGGTACCCCTGGCGGGAAAGGTTGGGCAGGTTGCCGCTGTGGTCGATGTGGGCATGGCTGAGGACCACGGCATCGAGGCTGGCGGGGTCGAAGCGGAAATGCCGGTTGCGCTCGAGGGCATCGTGACGGCGTCCCTGGTAGAGGCCGCAGTCGAGCAGAATGCGCTGGCCGTTGATTTCCAGAAGGTGCTGGGAGCCGGTGGTGGTGCCGGCGGCGCCGCAGAAGGTGAGTTTCATGGGGTTGCGGAAGGTGGGGCGGGGATGGGGGGCGCGTCAAGGGCGGGTGGAGATTTCCGAAGCGCGGGGCGGATTCCGGCGTAGGGAAGGTCCTGTGTTTTTCCGCTGCCTGGTTCCCGCGTCGCGTCTGCTCTGGCTGTTCGGGCTGGTGGTGGTGCCGGCGGCCACGGTGGCCGGAGCCGCGCCGGGGTGGCGCGGGGTCGTGGTGCCGGCCCTGCTGGTAGTGGTGCTGCTGGCGGTGTTCGATGCCATTTTCGGGTGGCGGCGGCTGGCGGCGGTGGCGCTCGACGCGCCGGCGATGCTGCGGGGAGCGCCGGGCCGTGAGATGGTCCTTGCGGTGGCGGTGCGCGGGCTGGCCACGGCCACCCGCGCCGGTCTCTCTCTGCCGGACCTGGTCCGGTGTGACTGTCCGGTGGTCAGTCTGACGGCGCCGGCGGGCACGGCGTCGTGGCGTCTGTCCGGGCTGCGGCGCGGGCGGCACCGGTTCGGGCACGTCTTTGTCGAAGCGCCGACCCCGCTCGGGCTCTGGCACCGTCGGCGCGCGGTGCCGCTGCCGACTGAGCTGCATCTGCAGCCGGATCTCCGGCGCGCCCGCGCCGCCGTCAATGCCGTCTTTCTCAACCGCGACGGGCTCGGGGTGCACGCCCGCTCGCGGGTCGGCAAGGGAAGGGAGTTCGACCACCTCCGCGACTACGCGGCCGGCGATGATTTCGGGGACATCCATTGGAAATCCACGGCCCGGCGCGGATACCCGGTGACCAGGACGTTCCAGATCGAACGCACCCGCGAAGTCTACGCCGTCATCGACCACTCGCGCCTCAGCGCCCGCGTCCTGCGCTCGCCGGCGGATCGCGGGCCAACCGTCGGCCCCGGCGCGCCGGCCGCCGGCGGATCGGACCGGGTGATCACTCAGCTCGAACCCGCGCTCGAAGGAGCCCTCGCCCTCGGGCTGGCCGCGGAACGGCAGCACGACCGCTTCGGGCTGGTCACTTTCGCCGACCAGGTGACGCATTTCGTGCGGGCCGGCGCCGGGCGCGGCCACTTCGGTCTCTGCCGCAACGCGCTGGCCGCGCTCGAGCCGCGGCTGGTCGCCCCGGGATTCGAGGAGCTGTTTGTTTTCCTCCGGCGCTCGCTCACCCGCCGGTCGCTCGTCGTTATCCTCACCGACCTCAGCGATCCGCTGCAGGCGGAATCGTTCGTGCGCGATGTCCGCCTGATCGCCCGGCACCACCTCGTCCTCGTCAGCATGATCCGGCCGGAACCGGCCGCACCCCTCTTCACCCGCGGGCCGGTCGAAGACGTCGACGACATCTACCGCCACCTCGGCGGCCACCTGCTCTGGCACGACTTGCAGGAGATCACCGCGGTGCTCGCGCGGCACGGGGTGCGGCTGTCGCTGCCCGACTCGGCCGCGCTTACCGTCGATGCGGTCTCGCGCTACCTCGAGGTCAAGAACCGCCAGGCGCTTTGAGCGCGGCCGCTCACATCACCATGCCTCCGTCGACGACCAACACCTGGCCGGTGACGTAGCGGGCGCCGGGGCTGGCGAGAAAGGCGGCGGCATGCGCGATGTCTTCGCTCTCGCCCATGAATCCGAGCGGAATCTGGCGCAGAATGCCCTCGCGCTGGGCGTCGGTCAGCACCGAGGTCATGTCGGTGCGGATGAATCCCGGGGCGATCGCATTGACGGTCACCCCGCGCCCGGCAAACTCTTTGGCCAGCGCCTTGGTGAAGGCGATCAGGCCCCCCTTGCTCGCGGCATAATTCGCCTGGCCGGCATTGCCGATCAGCCCGATCACGCTGGCCACATTGATGATGCGGGCGTCCTTCTGGCGCAGCAGCGACCGCTGGAACGCTTTCACCGCATTGAACGCCCCTTTGAGGTTGGTGTTCAGCACCACGTCCCAGTCCTCATCACTCATCCGCATGGTCAGGCCGTCGCGGGTCACTCCGGCATTGTTGACCAGAATATCGACTTTGCCGAAATCCGCCGTGATCTGGCGGGCCGCCGCCGCCACCGCCTCGCCATCCGCCATGTCCACCGCATACGCCCGCGCCGCCCCGGGATGCGCCTCGTTGATCGCCGCCGCGGCCGCGGCCGCATTCGCCTCGGTCCGGCTCACCACCGCCACTTTCGCCCCGTCCGCCGCCAGGCGGCGGGCAATGGCCAGCCCGATCCCGCGACCGGCCCCGGTCACCACGGCAACTTTGTCGGTTATCAATGACATCCGCGCTTCCTGCCACCACGCCGGCCCGCTGGCAAGTCGGGAATGCAGCATGCGCGCCTCAGGCCGGCCCGCTCGCACCACCATCCTCCCTTCAACCACCGGCCGGAGACGCTTCCGACGGATTTTCACCCTCGACGTCCGCCGCTCCGCGACCTATTGCTCCCGCTGCCCTCAATGCATTGTCCGTACTGCCAGGCCCCCGCCTTCGAAACCTCGCCGCGCTGCCCGCGCTGCGGGTTCTCGCTGGATCAGGTCAACGCGCTCTTCGACCCGCTGCCGCCACTCCAGCCCGGTCTCTCCGACCTCGCCGGTCTCTGCCGTCCGCGCGACGTCCGTCGCCTCAAGGACGCCACCGCCCGTCTCCGCGACCACTTCCCCCAGATCACCTTCTCCATCGTCACCACCACCCTCCAGACGGACCAGCCGCTCACCGTCTTCGCCTTCTGGGTCTTCAACCGCTGCGGCGTCTGTGCCGACTCCGCCCGCGGCGGTCGCAGCCGCGACATCCTGCTCACCCTCGACGCCGCCAACGCCCGCGCCTCCCTCATGATCGGCTA
>JALRGF010000276.1 GCA_023253495.1 Verrucomicrobiales bacterium | reverse complement strand
GTACAAAGGATGAGCCACCGAATCCGGGGCATGAAGTCGTGGGAGAGCCATGGCCTATGTATGTTCAAATAAGCACATTCCGCAAGTCCAAAAAGCGGACAGGCGCACAAACGTCACCCGGAACACCTTTCTTTCACGACGGGACAGGTACGCAATGCACACTCCACGGCCCCAGTCTTTCACGCCGGAACATGTCCGCTGCGGAGGCCTATAGCGGGATACCGATAGCGGGACAGGTACCATGCACACAGCGGGACCCACAGCGGGACAGGTACCCTGATACATCTCGAAGTCGCGGCTGGATAGAGGACTCTGTGAGCGTGTGAGCGCTTGTGCTGTGCCCGGACCACTCGACGGTCGGTCAGCAGGTCGATGTTTTTCTGAAGGCCGCGGAATAAGCCGCCTTTCCGGCATGAGGGACGCCGGCATGAGCGGGTACGCGTGGACAGCAGAAAAAAGAAAAGGTCTGATGCGCACGCCCTGCTCCACGCGGATCGACTGCTGCTCTCTTCGGCCCCGAGCCCAAATCCCATTTGCAATTCGGCGATCCGCCGCTAGTTGATTAATGATTGCCGATGTAGCTCAGGGGTAGAGCAGCTCATTCGTAATGAGCGGGTCATCAGTTCAAATCTGATCATCGGCTCCAGATTTGATGGGGGAGGGTTATCGCAGGCCGACCGGGGGGCCGAGGATTTCGCGGAGTACGAGGGCGCGGCGGGTTTCCGGGCGGTTCTTGAGGGCGGTGCGGAGAGTGGTGGCGTGGGAGGACGCGGGGAGAGAGGCGCGCCCGCCGGCCGGTGCCGGGTGGCCGGTGGCGGCGGCTTTGGGGACAGCGGCGCGGCTTGCCCGAGGGGCTCGGGGGATTTGCCAGGCGTCGGCCGGCTCCGTGGAATCCGGGAACGGGGGCGGGGCGGTGGCGACGATGGGTGGAGGCGGCGGGGGAGTGGGTGGAGCATCGGGGGTGAGCCAGTCGTCGTCGGTTTCGAAGACATTGGCTTCGGGCTCCGGGCGGCGCGGGGGCGGTAGCGACTGGGGCTCCTTCAGCTCGAAGATCTGTTTGAGCAGCGGGGCGAGCAGCAGGATGGCGACGACGATGAGGTCCGAGTGATCAAGGAGCCATTCCATGGTGAGGCGGGGTGGGGGACCGGGGCGCCGCGGTGGGGGACGGGCGGCGGGCGGGAGCGTCTCAGCCTTCGCCCTTGGCGATGCTGCTGCGCATCTGGGTATCGGACTTGACGTTTTCCATGCGGTAATAATCCATGACGCCGAGGTGGCCGTTGCGGAAGGCTTCGGCCATGGCGAGCGGCACCTGGGCTTCCGCTTCCACGACCTTGGCTTTCATTTCCGCGACGCGGGCGACCATTTCCTGTTCCAGGGCGACGGCGGCGGCGCGACGGATTTCCGCCTGGGCCTGGGCCATGTTTTTGTTGGCCTCGGCCTGGGCTTCCTGGAGCTGGGCGCCGACGTTTTCGCCCACGTCGACATCGGCGATGTCGATTGAAAGGATCTCGAAAGCGGTGCCGACGTCGAGGCCGCGGTGGAGCACGACCTTGGAAATGGAGTCGGGAGATTCCAGAACGGTTTTGTAGGTATCGGCCGAGCCGATGGTGGTGACGATGCCTTCGCCGACGCGGGCGATGATGGTATCTTCCTTGGCGCCGCCGACGAAGCGGTCGAGGTTGGTGCGCACGGTGACGCGGGCGCGCACCTTAACCTGGATGCCGTCCTTGGCCACGCCATCGATGGTGGTGCGCCCGGAGGCCGGGTTCGGGCAATCGATGACCTTGGGATCGACCGAGGTGCGCACCGCTTCGACCACGCTTTTGCCCGACCCCTTGGTGGCGAGGTCGATGGCGCAGGCGCGGTTCCAGTCCAGGGTGATGCCGGCCTTCTGGGCGGCGATGAGCGCCTGCACGGTCGGGATGACGTTGCCGCCAGCGAGGAAGTGGGCTTCGATCTCATTGATCGGTATGTCGATGCCGGCTTTTTTGGCGGTGATGCGGGCGTCGACGACCATGCCGTACGGCACCTGGCGCAGGCGCATGGCGATGAGTTCGGTGAAGCCGACGTAGGCGCCGGCGAGCCAGGCGCGCAGCCAGACGCTGAAGAACGAGACGACAATTCCGAAGAGCAGCAGACCGCCGATGGCGGCGATGATGAGGATGATGGAGGTCAGGTCGACGAAGGCGAGGTGGGTCATGGTGGGTTCAGGAGTTGGATTCCGGTGAGACGATGAGACGAAAGGAGTCGGCGCCGACAACGACCAGCGGTGTTCCGGCGGGGACCTGTCCGCTGCGGCAGAAGGCATCGTAGCGATGGCCGTCGATGACGACGTAGCCGCCGGGAGACATCACGGTGGCGGCCACTGCGGGGCGGCCGATGAGCGGGCGGGCGTGCTCGGCGAACGACGAGCTGGTGGCGGTGATTTCGGTTTTGAGAAAGGCCCGGCGGCCGAGGGCGGTGCGGGGCAGGATGACGAACTCGGCGAAAAGCGCGAGGGCGGTCAGGGCGAGGGCGGAGGCCACGGCGACCAGACCGCCGCCGGTCCCGAATGTGCGGAACGACACGATGCAGGCGGCGATCATGAGCAGGGCACCGATGCTGCCGAGGATGCCACCGGGGACGATGACTTCGACGACGAGCAGGACGATGCCCAGAGCGAAAAGCAGGATTACCAGAGTCATGAGAGCGCCTCCACGAGCAGTCCGAAAGGCGAAGTCCCGACCACCTTGAGGCGGGCGCCCGGAGCGGCCGAGCCGAGTTCCAGCCGTGCCTCGTAGCGGCGGCCGTCGATTTCCACCTGTCCGCTGGGAAACAGGGTGGTGGCGGCGACGGCGGTGCGGCCGATCAGGCTGGCGGCGTCGGTGGGGTGGGGAGCGGGGTCAAGCGGTTGCGGCGAGGCCGGGGTCCCGCCGACCGCGGTTTCCAGCACCATGCCGCCCCACGGCCCGCCTTTGGGCAGCCATTTCAGCAGGAGCAGAAAGAGAAGAATGGCGAGCGACACGCCACCGAGCACGTTGACCAGAGGTCGGACCAGTTCGCCGCCGGAGACGTTGAGCGGTTCGTTCGGCCAGAGGTCGAGCATGGCGTAGACGAGCGACCCGAGCATCAGGGCGCCGCCGGCCACGGCCGGAACGAGGGTGCCGGGAATGACAAAGACCTCGAGGGCGACGAGGACCAGTCCGAGCAGGAAAAAGAGCATGGGTTCATGCCCGGAGAGCCCGGCCACATGATGCCCGAAAAAGACCACTCCGAGGAGAACGAGGCCGGCCACCCCGAAGATGCCGAAGCCGGGCGTCTTGAATTCGATGAAGAGCGCGAGCATGCCGAGAGCGAGCAGCACCGGGGTCACCGCCGTCAGGTATTGGGCGACGCGCTCCGACCAGGTGATCTCGAGGCGGGTGATCTGGTGGGGGCCCGGCCCGTGGAGTTGCGTGACGAGGGTGTCGAGGTCCGCGGCGATGCCGGTGCCGAGAAGCGGGCGCGGCGGATCGCCGTGCAGCGCCACGGCTTCGGTGGCTGTCAGCGAGAGCAACTCCCCCTTGGGCTTGATGATTTTCTCACCGATCTTCAGCTCAAAATCCTCGTCGATCATCGCCGAGATGACATCGCCGCGATAACTTTTGCCTTCGGAAATGGCCCGCACCCGCGCCTTGAGGTAGCTGACAATTTTCTGGCGCATCGATTCCTCGATTTCCTGGCCGCCGACCATGACCGGGGCGGCCGCTCCGATGACCGCGCCGGGTGCGAAGTGGATTTCGTCGGTTCCGGCGGCGATCAACGCGCCTGCCGAAATGGCCTCGCTGTTGACATAGGTCACCGTCTTTCCCGGAAAGCGTTCCAGTGCCTTGAGTATGTCAAACGTGATGCCGAGCGCACCGCCCGGCGTTTCCATATCAAGGATGACGGTGTCCACCTTGTCCTCGATGGCCTGCTTCAGCCCGCGCCGGAGGATGAACAGTTCCGGCGGGGAGATCTGCGCGCGGACCGGGATGACCACGACCCGGGCCGGGGCGGAGAGCGCGGCGGCCGGCTCCTCGGCGAGGGTGGTGCCGGGCGGCAGAAGCATCAGCAGTGCGGCGGCCAGCACAAGAAACCGGCGGGCGGAGAGCCTGGCGCCTGCTTTCCCGCTCCGGTGGCACACCGGGGCAACGTCAGGTCCGTACCAACGGCCGCGCGTGGCGCATCCGGCTGATGACAGCGGCCGCCGCAGGGAGTCGATCACGAAGCGCATGGCGATCACGAAGCACATGGGGAAGCGGGTACCGATGATGCGGACAAGTGCTTGGGCATTCCCGAGGAATACGCCTGATTCGGTGGATGGTAAAGCACGGCTTTCGGACCTGCTTTTTCCGCAGGAGTGTCAGGGTGGAGGCAGTTCGGACTTGTGGGGCCCGCGGTCCTGAGGCATGGCGGAAGGATGTCTGAAAGCCCATGGGACCTGCGACGAGAAAACGGTCGGACGGTGATCCGGCTTGAGGGGGCGCTGGACAGTGCCACGTCGCCGCTTTTCGGGCGCTTTCTGGAAACGGCGCTCGGGGCTGACGACACCCGTATCGTGCTTGAGGCGGACGGCCTGCGTTTGATCAGCAGTGCGGGCCTGCGCGAGCTGATCCGGTTGGTGAAGCGGGTGGTGCCGGCGGGAGGGAGCGTGACGCTGGCGGGGGGGAGTGAGCTGGTGGTGGAGGCGGTCAAGATTGCCGGCTTGGGGGCCTTTTTGCTGGCGGGGGAGCCGGCGGTGAATGCGGAGGCGAAAGCCCCCCTCTGGGGACGGCTTCGGAACTTTTTTGTGCGGTCCTGAGAGATGGAGGTTCCGCTGGCATACCAGGAAGGATGGGGCCGGGCGCGGGTGGCGGCCCCGGAGCTCGCCGACCGCTATGTGCGGCACACCGCGGTGGGGGATCCGGTGGCCGACGCGTTGATGGAGGAACTGGCGGGATTACCCGAAACCACGGTGACGCGCTGGCTGCGTCTCGGTCTGGAGACCGGACCGGACGCGGTGCAGGAGGCACCGGATCGGTTGCGGGCGTTTTTCCGCGACTGCCGGCAGGTGCCGGAGTGGTTTGATTCCTCGCGGGTGCTGCCGGCCAGCCGGGCCTTTTTTGCGCATTCCGAGATGATTCTGGGGGCCTTCGTCGCGGCGGTCCTGATCGAAGGATTTGCCACCCTGATCAGCAAATCTTTCAGTATCACGGGAAGAGTTGTCGACCAGGGCGTGCGCCGGCTGCAGCAGAACAACCGGCATCTGGTGGAAATTTTTGTACCGGGTGGCCTGGAGCCCGGAGCGGACGGCTGGAAGCTGTCGGTCCGCATCCGGCTGATGCATGCGCGGGTGCGGCGGTTGTTGCGGGAGTCGCCGGACTGGGACGAACCGGCCTGGGGTGTGCCGCTGAGTGCATCACATATCGCGCTGGCTTCCACTTTGTTTTCGGCGCTGTTGCTGCGCCGGGCGGCGGCCCTGGGAGTCGTGCTCAGTGCTTCCGAGCGTGACGCGTTCATGGTCATCTGGCGGCGTACCGCGCAGCTCATGGGGGTGGTTCCGGAGCTGCTTTTCCGCGACGAGGACGGGGCGCGGGATTTTTATGAAACCGGGATGCGATGCGAGCCGCCTCCCGGACCCGAGTCGATCCAGCTGGCGCATGCCTTGATTCACTCCGCGCCGATCGTGTCCGGGCTTTCCGGGGCGGCCGAGCGCCAGGCGCTTGCGTCGCGCATTTTCACCGTGTCACGCGCACTGATCGGTGATCCGCTGGCCGATCAGCTGCGGTTTCCGCCGCGAACGACCCGCGGGGTGTTGCGGTCACTGCGGTGGCAGTACAGGACCGGCCGGGCTCTGGGCACGCTGGTGCCGGCATGGGCGGCGCGTCGCCGGCAGGCCCAATTCGGGCGGCTGCTTGATGTTTCACTCTATTCCGAACGCGGGATTTCCTGGCGGCTGGCCCGCCATGTGCATGCCGAACATGACCCTGTGACCCGAACATGACACCTGTGCCACCCGAATTGCCCATTCAGCCCGTATTGATTCTGAGCACCGGCCGCTGCGGGTCGACCCTGGTGTCCGAGATGCTGAACCGGCATCCCGGAGTACTCAGTGTTTCGGAATTTTTCTCCACCCTCGGAGCGGCGGCCTTTGCGTGGTCGCGCCCGGACGGTGCGCGCATGTGGAAGATATACAGCCGCCAGAGCGCGGCGGTGAACGCCATGCTGCGGGACGGAGAGATCGTCAGCGAAGTCCTGTATGAACATGACCAGGCTCGCTCCCGCTTCCAGGCGTGGAACATGCCGCCGATCCTGTCCATCACGCTGCCGCATCTCACCGATCAACCGGAGGTGCTGTATGATGAACTGGAGCCGGTCGTCCGGGCGCAGCCGCGGCAACCGCTCGGCGACCAGTACCGCTTTTTTTTCCGGCATCTGGCCCGGCGGTTCGGCCGCCGGGTGTGGGTCGAACGATCCGGCGGCTCCCTGATGAGTGCGGCCAAATTGCTCCACCTCTTTCCCGAAGCCCGGGTGATCCATGTCTACCGCGACGGCCGGGACACCGCGCAGTCGATGAGCCAGCATCACAACTTCCGCGTGCTCCTCGCGACCCTGAAAAAGCTCCGGTCGCTCGGGATCGATCCGCGCCGGCAGTTTCTCAGGCCGCGGGGCAGCATCGTCGAGCTCGCGATGCAATCGCTGTTTTTCCGGCGGCTTGATGTGCCGGCGCTGTTGAAGCGGTATCCGTTGGAACTGGCCGACTTTGCTGCATTCTGGAGCGATATGATTCTGCTGGGGGAACAGGTGCTCGCGCCCCTGCCGGCATCGCGACGGCTCAACATCAAATTCGAGGACGTGCAGGAAAAGCCCAGGGAAACACTGAGTACCATGATCCGCTTCATTGATCCCTCGCTGGAAAGCGCCACCTGGCTGGATGACGCCGGTACCATGCTCCGGCCGACCCGGTCGCGGTTTTCGAAGCTATCGGAAACCGAGCAGGCGGCGGTGACCGAGGCGTGCTTGCCTGGACTGCGGGCGCTTGGATACGTGCCATGAGGCGCGGTTGATTACCCAAGCCAGCAGAGCTGGAACCGCAGCAGAATTCCAACCACAGCGACCCGGGAAGGAAACCGGTTAAAAGGTTACCCGGCTGGTCCCGACCCGGACAGGAATCCCGGATGACGGAACCTTCAGAGCTTGCGCCCCTTCACACCGGCGCAGTGTCGGAACCGGTTCAGTGCCAGCAACGCGAGCAGAAAGCCGAAAAAGGAGAAACCTGATTCCGGCACGGTGGAGGGGTTCGTGGGGGTTCCGCCGGATGCGTCCTCGGAATACATCATCGCCAAGTTGTCGATGGAGGAAAAACGAGAGCCACCCAAACCGAGGCTGGGCGAAATACGAATGGAGGCGATGGGCGAACCGGAGGAATAAAATCCCCAGAAGTCCGCGGTATCGGAAATCGTGCGGGAGAATGTCCGAGACGAGTTGTCAGCGAGAGTCACCATGACAGAGACCTCTCCGGGCACCAGGTCAAAGTTTATATCCGTTGAGAAAATGTTCCCGCCGACTCCGGAGAGGCCGTCGGAGTACACAAAGGACAGGCTCAAAGGATCGAGGGAATTGTCGACTGACAGGACCGCACTACCCCCTGACTGACCAGCATAGAGGTCTTTCGGGGCGGCTGCTTTCCAGACAGCGCCCGAAATGGTGCCAGTGACGGGGGAGGCGAGATAGCCGTCGTAGGAATTGAAATCTTCGGTGCCGAGGACCACGGATTTCGGGATGTTGCTCCAGTCGGCGTAGGAGTAAAACTGGCTTATCGATCCCCCGAAAGCGCTGAATGCGCTGGACAGCGCCATGAGGGAGAGGGCGGTCAACACACACCGACCATGGCGGGCCCGGTGGGAAACGGAACCGTCGGGACGCTGGGATGGGACGACACCAGTGGCTCCGGTGGCTCCGGTATCAGACATGGCGGATTGCTGAAAGCGGGTTCCGTGGAGGGCAAGGGGGCGAATGGAGAATATTTTCACGGATGGATGTCGCGCGATGAAGGCACAATGAGGAAGATGGGCAAAGGCGTCCGGGAGGCGATGGTGCGGCGGCGGGCGGATGTTGCGGGACAGACTGCGATGCTCGGGGTGGGGTCAGAAGTGAGGAAAACAGAAAGAAATTGGCCTGTTCCTGAAACCGGCGCAAGCATATTTTCAGTCAATTGATGG
>JALRGF010000249.1 GCA_023253495.1 Verrucomicrobiales bacterium | reverse complement strand
GCACAGGACGGCGTCTTCGTGGCCGCCTCGCCGGATATCCTCTTTGCCCGCGACACCGATGGCGACGGCATCGCCGACGAACAACGGGTGGTCCTCACCGGCTTCGCCGGCGGCCGCGCCGCCCCCAATGTCCAAGCGCTCGTCAACAGCCTGACCTTCGGCCCGGACAACCGCATCTGGGGCGCCACCGCCGGCAACGGCGGCACCGTCAACGGCATCTCGCTTGAAGGGTCGGATTTCTCATTCGACCCGCGCTCGCTCACCCTCACCGCCGAATCCGGCACCGCGCAATACGGTCTGACCTTCGACGCTGCCGGCCGCCGCTTCGTCTGCAGCAACAGCCGCCACCTCCAGTGGGTCGCCCTCGAACACCCGCACACCGCCAATACCCTCGCCCGCCCGGCCCACCCGCTGGTCGACATCCCGATCGACGGCCCGGCCGCCGAGGTTTTCCGCCTCAGCCCGGAAGAACCATGGCGTGTCGTCCGCACCCACTGGCGCGCCTCCGGCGTCATGGCGGGCATCGTCGAGGGCGGCGGCCGCGCCTCCGGCTACTTCACCTCCGCCAGCGGCCTGACCGTCTACACCGGCGATCTCCTGCCCTCCCTCGCCGGGCAGGTCTTCGTCGGTGACGTCGGCAGCAACCTCGTCCACCGCAAACACCTGCGCGAAAGCGACGACGGTCCGGTCGCCGAACGCGATCCCTCGGAAACCCGCTCGGAATTCCTCGCCTCCACCGACACCTGGTTCCGACCGGTCGCCTGCACCAACGGCCCCGACGGCGCGCTCTGGATCCTCGATATGTACCGCGAGGTCATCGAACACCCGGATTCGCTGCCCCCCATTCTCAAAGAGCACCTGGACCTCAACAGCGGCCACGACCGTGGCCGGCTCTACCGCGTGGTGCCCGCCAACAACGAGCCGCGGCGCCGCGTCTCCCTCGCCTCGCTCGACCCCGAGGCCCTCGCGTCCCTCACCACCCACCCCAACGGATGGCACCGCACCACCGCCCGCCGCCTGCTCATCGAACGCCACGCCACCACCGCCATCCCAGTCCTGCGTTCACTGCCAGGCCCCGACGCCCTCGCCACCCTCGACGGCCTCGGCGCCGTAACCACCGATGACCTGCGCCGCGCCCTCACCTCGCCCGACCCGTCCATGGTGTCGCTCGGCCTGCGCCTCGTCGAAACCCGCCCGGCCCTCACCACCGACCTTACCGCGGAACTCGCAGCCCTCACCGACCATCCGTCAGCCACCGTGCGCCGCCACTGGGCCCTCACCCTCGGACAGATCCCCTGGAAACGGAAAATCGACCATCTCGCCCGCCTCTGGAACCACCCGCACGCCACCCCGCGCCTGCACGAAGCCGTCCGCCTGGCCCTCCGCTCCGGCGCCGAGGCCCTCGAACTCCTGCGCGCCCTGCCCGAACCCGACACCAGCCTCGTCGCCCTGATCGGCCGCAGCGGTGAATCCGCCGTCATCACCGAAACCGCCGCCTGGCTGCGCGCCACCCCCAACGGAAACCCGGCCCGCCTCTTCTCGCTCACCACCACCCTCAACGACCGCGCCGCCACCGCCCGCATCGCCGATGCCGCCGCCCAGATCCTCGCCAACCCGGCCGCCGACCCGGAGACCCGCCTCGCCGCCGCCACCGCCCTCACCCGACACCAGGACGACGCCACCACCACCCTGCTCACCACCACCTTCCTCAACCCAGCCGCGCCTTCCCCGCTGCGCGCCGCCGCCTGGCCGGCCGTCGACCCGGCCCGCGCCACCGAGGTCTGGGCCGCCTGGCCCGGCCTCACCGCCTCCCTGCGCAGCCTCGTCCTCGATCGTGCCATCGCCCAGCCCGCCTGGCACCGATCGCTCCTCGACGCCCTCGCCGCCGGCCACCTCAGCCCCCGCGAAATCACCACCGCCCAGGCCCGGCAATTGCGCGCCACCCCCGACCCCGCCCTCGCCGCCCTCGCCCTCGCCACCCTCGGCCCGCCTCCTCCCGACCGCCAGGCCGCCATCGCCGCGCGCCTGCCCGCCCTGCAACTGGCCGGCGACCGCCAGACCGGAGAATCCATCTTCCGCCAACGCTGCCTGTCCTGCCACCGCCACGGCACCGAGGGCGCCGAGGTCGGCCCCGACCGCGTCACCTTCCGCAACCTCGGCAAACCCACCCTGCTCGCCAGCCTGCTCGACCCCAACCGCGAGGTCGCCCCACGCTACTTCGCCGCCTCCGTCACCACCACCACCGGCGAAATCAGACAAGGACTGCTCGTCCGCGACGACCCCGCCAGCGTCACCCTGCGCCTCGTCGGCGGTCAGGAAATCGACATCCCCCGACCCGACATCACCTCCTTCGAGCGCCTCACCCAATCCCTCATGCCCGAAGGCCTGGAAACAGGCCTCACCGACCCCGAACTCGCCAGCCTGCTCGAATTCCTCATCCACTGAGGTCCCAAGGCCCCCCTCAGGTCCCTCTCCCTCCCTAGAACTGCTCGCACAGGTACTTGATCAGATCCGTGGACGTCACCATGCCCACCAGCTTCTGCCCGGAAACAATCGGCAACGAATGAAAATCGCCGCGGGCCAGGATCTCCGCCGCCTCACGGATCTTGCCGGTCTCCGGCAGCGTGACCGGCTCCTGCGCCATCACCTGCTCCAGGGTCATCGAATGATCCAGCGCGGCATCCACCGCCCGTTCGTCGGTATTGAAGGCATCACCGAAACTCAGTCGCAGAATGTCCGACCACGCAATGATCCCGACCAGATTCTGGCCGCTGACCACCGGGATGTGATGGACGCCGGTTTCCTGCATGAGCTTGCGGACCTTGGAGATCGGGTCGCCATGGTGCACGGTGACCAGATTGGTGCTCATGATGCGGGTGACGGGTTCGTTGTGTTTCATAATGCCGGGAGCTTGCTTGCCCCCGCCGCCCGCGCTCCGCATTTTTTCGCAAAGGATGGGCATAAGTTGCGGTGACCGCGCCCGGTCCCGCCCGCGCCCCGCCACCGTACGCTCTCCGGTTCTCCTCCCCGGTTCCGCCGGCCCCGGCTCGTTCGCCCCGCCCCCGGCCCTCTGTTCGGAAAATCCGCACAAGCCTTCGGAGGATGTGCGGAGCAGACGCCGCCCGTCATGGAAGGATACTCCTGCATACTGATTATGCATCTCTCACGGCGTCTTCCCGGTCGCCAGAGGAGGCAGCATGGAAGTCTTGAGTCTCACCGTCTTTTTGAGCCTGATTCTGGCGGCCGTTTTTGTGGTCGCCTTTGTCCGGACAGCGATGAAGCCCGATGCGGGCTGCGTGGAGCGCGAGGCCCTGCTGCCCCTGCAGGAGGATGAGCCTCCCGCGGCGGCGCCGGGACCGTGGTGGACCAAGGACCTTTCCCATGAACAACGCGCAGAAAGTAACCATTGAGTATGATGACCGGTCCGTGCGCCGGTTCCTGATCGCCACGCTCCTCTGGGGGGCCGTGGCGATGCTGGTGGGCGTCATTGCCGCCTTTCAACTGAACTTCTGGCAGATGAACGGCAAGTTCCTCGAGGCGCTGACCTTCGGGGCTCTCAAATCCGAAGGCCTGCATCGCCCCAAGCACGATGACGATCAGCCCCGCGGCAGGCCCCTTGAT
>JALRGF010000171.1 GCA_023253495.1 Verrucomicrobiales bacterium | reverse complement strand
CGCCCCACCAACGCCCGCGCCAGCGCCACCCGCTGCTGCTGACCGCCCGAAAGCTGCCGCGGCAGCCGCGCGGCCATCCCCTCCATCTTCACCACCTCCAGCATCGCCGCCACCCGCTCCGCCACCTCCCCGCGCGGCCGCCGTCCCATCCGCAGCGGAAACCCCACGTTCTCCGCCACCGTCAGATGCGGAAACAACGCGTAATTTTGAAACACCATGTTCACCCGGTCCACATGCGCCGGCACCGGGTCATGCCCGCGCCCGGCCACCCGCACCTCGCCCTCATCAGGCTCCTCAAACCCCGCCACCATCCGCAACAAGGTGCTCTTCCCGCAGCCGCTCGACCCCAGCAACGAAAAAAACTCCCCGCGCTGCACCTCCAGCGTCACCCCCTGCACCGCCGCCTGGGGTCCGAACCGCTTCGTCGCGGCCACCACTTCAACCAAGGATCCATTCATCCCTCCACAGGAGCAGGCGCCGCCGGCCATGGCAAGCCGGCTCCCGTCACTGAAAGCGGAAACCGGCCCCCCCGATCCCCGTTCCGACAAGGCCGGCCGTCGAACACGGCGGCTCACACTCAGCGGTGCTCAGCGCATCGAACTGGAAATCGCATCCGATCCCTTCTCTCCGGTGCGGATCCGGATGGCCTGCTCGACCGGGCTGACAAATACCTTGCCGTCCCCGATCTTCCCGGTATTCGCCGTTTTGACAATGGCGTCCACCACGGCGGCCACCTGGCCATCATCCACCACGATTTCCAGCTTCACTTTCGGAAGAAAATCCACCGTGTACTCGCTGCCCCGGTAGATTTCCGTATGCCCTTTCTGGCGCCCGAAGCCTTTCACTTCGGTGACCGTCATGCCCTCAATGCCGATCTCCGACAGGGCTTCCTTCACGTCTTCAAGTTTGAACGGTTTGATAATGGCTTCGACTTTTTTCATGGGATGTGGGGTGATGGAGTGCTGACAGCCCGGGCCCGTTTGCCCGACGGCATCTCACTTTTCTCAGCTAGACTCATGCCAAGATTCGGGGTCCTGCCCAGTAAAAACTCGCCCCAAGGCGGATCGGACGCGCGTTTTCCCGCAATCAATGACGTTTTTGCCCCAAAACACGCCTCAGAACCGCAGCAGCCGCCGCAGGCTCTCGGCAATCGCCGAAGCCGTCGGCCGGTGTGCCGCCCACAGGTTCGGATGGTACGGGATCGGCGTGTCCCGCGCATTGAGCCGCTGCGGCGGCGCATCCAGCAGATTGAACCCGTCCGCCACCACCCGCGCCACCACCTCGGCACACACCCCGCCCCACGGAAAACTCTCCCCGACACACAACAGCCGCCCGGTCCGCGCCACACTCGCCAGCACCGTGTCGGAATCAATCGGCTTCACCGAGCGGAGGTCGATGATCTCGATTTCGTAGCCCTCCAGCGCCAGATCGGCCGCCGCCCGCAACGCCTCGTGCACCATCGCCGAATATGTCACGACCGAGGCATGGCGCCCCATCCTGGCGATACGGGCCTTGCCGACCGGCAGGCTCTCCTGCGGCAGGGCCTCCTCCTTCAAATGGTAATACAGAAACTTGTGCTCGCAGAAAATCACCGGGTCATCCAGCGCAATGGCCTCCAGCAGCATCGAATACGCGTCGCCCACCGTGGCGGGCGTCAGCACGACCAGCCCCGGGTAGTGGGCGTAGATCGATTCCATCATCTGGCTGTGAAACGGCCCGCTGCCGGGCGTGCCGCCGCTCGGCAGCCGGACCACCAGCGGACAGGGCACCCCGGTGCGCCAGAAATGCGTCGCCGCCTGGTTGACAATCTGGTTGAAAGCCAGGCTGGAAAAGTCGGCGAACTGCATTTCCACAATCGGCCGCATGCCCTCCAGCGCCGCCCCGATGGCCACCCCGAGGATCGCATCCTCGCTGATCGGCGCATCCAGCACCCGCCCGGGATACTCGCGCGACAGGTTCTTGGTCGCCTTGAAGGCGCCGCCGAACACCGCCACGTCCTGACCGTAAATGAATACCGACGGATCCGTGCTCAGCGCCCGGTGCTGCGCCTCACGAATGGCTTCAAGATAGGTCAGGGCCATGGAAAAAAGTCAATTCACACCCACCGCGTCCGCCGCCGGAGGATCATCACGTCGATCTCCGTTCACGGTTGCAGATCGGAACAAAGAGCACGCCACGTCTCACCGGCCGCCTCCGGCACCGGATCCTGCTGGGCCGTGGCCACCGCCTGCCGCACCTCCTCGGTCACTTCCCGGTCCCAGCGGTCCAGCTCCTCCGGCGTGGCCAGCCCCCGCGTGATCAGATGCTGGCCCGCCCGCTCCAGACAGTCCCGCCCGAGCGGCGTGCGCTTCAACGCCTCCGGCACATAAGCCGCATCATCATGCGCCCCGTGACCGGTCAGCCGCAACAGCGTGCCCACCACCAGCTGCGGCCCATGCCCGGCCCGCGCCCGCGCCACCGCATGCTCAAAAACCATCAGGCACTCCGCCAGATCCGTGCCGTCCACCGCATGCCCCTCAATGCCGTAACCCGCCGCGCGGTCGGTCAGGTCGCGGCAGGCAAACTGGCGCTCCGTCGGCGTGGAGTAGGCAAACTGATTGTTGGCCACGGCAATGACCAGCGGCAGCCGCTCCACCGCCGCCAGATTGACCGCCTCATGAAAGGCCCCCGTCGAGGTGGCGCCGTCCCCCACACAGGCCGCCCCCACCGCCTCCAGATCCCCCTTGAACCGCCTCGCCATCAGCATCCCGCAGACGACCGAAACCATGGACCCCAGATGCGAAATCATCGCCGGCATGCCCTCGGCAGGGCGCCCGCGATGGATGTTGCCGTCGCGACCACGCATCGGCCCCAGCACACTGCCCAGATACGTGCGCGCCGGATCCAGCAGCGGCTCCCCGAACGCCAGACGCCCGGCCATGTCCCGGATCAGCGGCGCAAAAATGTCGCGCCCCCGCCACAACGACACCCCGAGGGCCGCACTGAAAGCCTCCTGGCCCCGGCCCAGATACACCCCGCCGACAATCTTGCCCGAATGATACAGACTGGAGATTTTTTCCTCCAAACGGCGCGCCAGCAGCATCCAGCGATAGGCACCGCGCAGCCTCTCCGCCTCCGCGACAGCGGCGACGGACACCTCGGGCATGGCAAGAGTTCGAGCGCTCAAATCAGAAAGTGATCAGATCGACTTCACCTCCAGTGTGCGACAGCCCGCGGTCGGGGCAATCACATTTTCGGGCTTCCGCAGGGCTCTCCCCCTCCTCCGCCAGCGCCCCGGCCGCTCACGTTTCCTCCAGCGGCGGCGGCTTTTGCGCGGCTCGGGTGTTGCGCCACTCCGGCAGCATCAGCAGCGTGGACAGCAGAATCAGCCCGGCACACCCCCATGCCATGTGCTCGATGGAAAGCAGGCCGGCGCACCGGAAGGCGATGACTGGCGCCACCAGCCCCCGCAGGCCGGTCAGAAACGTGTGCACACTCATGTAGTCGGCCACCCGGTCGCCGGAAGCCAGTTTGGTCACCCAGAGGTTCCACACCACATTGCCGCCGCCGAAGGCCAGCCCGAGCAGCGCCGCCCCGACCCACCACCACCCGTAGCTGGGCCCGAGGAAATACACCAGAATGCTCAACGCAAACAGCCCGTTGAGCAGCGTGCGCACCGCAATGAAGCTCACCTTGTCAAACAGGATCCCCCAGGGCCACGCACTCAGCAGCTTGAACACCATCGGCACCACCGAGGTCAGCATCGCCACCTGGAAGGCGACTTCCGACGGCTTGAACTTCACCCCATACGCCGGGTTGACCAGAAATTCCGTGCGCAGGGCATCCATCACCAGATTGCCCAGTCCCAAAATCATGTACGCGATCAGGAACAACCGGAAGACCGGGTCCAGCCGCAGCCACCGGAAAGCCCGGAACAACCCGGCCTTCTCCGTGCCCATACCCGTGTGCCGGCACGGGATTTTCCACAACAGCCAGCCGGAAAGAAACGAACACGCCGCAAAAATCCACAGCAGCCACCGGTAGTTTTCGAGGTTGGCATCCAGCCAGCGGCCGGCCACCCACGCAAAAAGAATCGTCGAGGCCGAACGCGTCAGCGCCGACAACGAATACAACTGGCCACGCCGCGCCTCCGGGTAGTTCTCCCGGTAAATCGTCGTCAGCAACGGCGTCTGAAACCCGAACCAGAACATCCCCAGACTGCACCCGGTCACAAACGCCCACAATTGCTCCGGCATCAGCGCCGCCACCATGAACGAACATCCCGCCGCATGATTGAGCCAGGCCACCAGCTGGTTGAGCGGCCGCCGGAATTTCGACAGCACCCACACCACCGCAAAACTCGCCGCCAGCCCGCCCCGGCCACCCATCAGCGCCAGCTCCTTCGCCTCCGGTGACGCCCGGAATACTTTCTCCGCAATCAGAATCGCAAAGGTCGCCGTCACCGTCTCCAGCACGCCGGCCGGCAGGGAGCGCAGCAGTTCGTTGCGGAAAGTGGCCCGGGTGACGGCCTCGGTCGGCTGATCCATTCAGCGGACCTCCGGGACGGACGATGGGGACGCCGGCGCCACAACCCCGGATGGCACTGCGGGAACCGCCGGCGCCGCGGGAGCCGCCGGCGCACCAGCGGCAGCCGCCGGCGCCGCGGGAACCGCCAACCGGTCCTCCCATTGATGCAGCGCGTAGCCGTCGCCGACCCCGCCGATTTCCTGCAGCAGCGCGGCACACCGGTCGTGCCAGCGCCGGTAGTCGGGCGGCCCGAACGGCTTGTCGGCCGTGCCCGGAAAAACAAAATAGCTGATCTCCAGATCGCTCTCCGGCCGCACATAAGGCGTCGCCTTGGGATTGATCTCCTTGGCGATCCGCAACGAGGCTTCCCCCACTTTTTCCCGCGGCCCGTAGTCGCCGACAATGGCCGGCAGCAGCCGCCCGCCGCTCACCACCACGGCGTAGTCACCCAGCTTCGGCGCAAAGGCTTCCACTCCCTCGTAGCCGCGCATCGACAGCGGCAGCACGATGAACGGATCCTCGGAAGCGATCAGGAAACTCGTGGTCTTGAGCGAGGTGATCATGCGTTCCAGATATTCGAGGTCTCCCTGCAGGCTCTTTTTCTGCGCCGCGCCGGTGGCCGCAGCCAGCTTTTTGCGGGTCTCCTCAATCCGCCCCTCATATTTGGGAATCAATGGGTTCTGTTGACTGGTGCGCTTTTTCCACGAGTAGCTGGTGGTCCCCTGGAAATGCGTCGAGGCAAAAACATAGTCGTCGAAATCCGCCATGCGGTCGCCGTCCGATCCATCCGCCACCACGTCCATCTCGCCCTGCATCAGCAGGACCCGCCGCCCGCTGGTCGGATGCATCAGCTCCAGCACCGTTTCGCAGTCGAAGAAGTTGTGACGCGAAAGCGCCTTGTCGAGCTGGGTCAGGTTTTTCTCGACCGACTTCTGCTTGATCTCGTACAGGTGATGATAGAACCCGCTGACCCGGGCTGAAGGCACCATGGCCTCAAGGCCCGGCAGCGCCTTCGGCAGATGCTCGTTGAGCGAGGAGAGCTCCGGCAGCGTGGTATTCGGCTTCGGCACGGTCACGCGGACGTTGAAGGTGACTTCGTAGGCGGCGTCATTCTTGCGCTCGACGGAGGCCAGCCCGCCCTGAGCGCTTTCGAGCGTCGTCCGGATGTTGATGCCGTTGAAAAGTTCGGACACCGCCACGGATTTGCGGGGCACGAAGGCACTCGGCAGCGGCGGCGGCGGCGGGTCCCGGTACACAATCTTTTCTTCGACCACCACCTCGGGCTTCGGGGGTGGCGGGGGTGGCG
>JALRGF010000148.1 GCA_023253495.1 Verrucomicrobiales bacterium | reverse complement strand
GGGTTTACCGGAACCTTGAGCGGAACGGCGACCTGCTGGCCGAGCGCACCGGGCATCGGTTTGAGGTGACGCGGGTGGCGGTGCGGGATCCGGGCAAGGTGCGGGACGTGGAGGTACCGGCGTCGAAGCTGACGACCGACTGGCGCGAGCTGGTGGCGGACCCGGAGATCCGGGTGATTGTCGAGCTGATGGGCGGGGTGACCGAGGCGCACGAGCTGGTGTGTGCGGCGCTGGAGGCGGGCAAGATTGTGGTGACGGGCAACAAGGCGTTGCTGGCCGAGCACGGGCACGAGCTGATCGCGCTGGCGGAGAAAATGGATGTGCCGCTGTACTTCGAGGCGGCGGTGGCCGGCGGGATTCCGATCATCAAATCGGTGCGCGAAGCGCTGGTCGGCAACCACATCCAGGCGATCTACGGAATCATCAACGGCACCAGCAATTTTATCCTGACGCAGATGGCGCGGCGCGGGATCGATTACCGGACCGCGCTGGCCGAGGCCCAGGCGAAGGGGTATGCCGAGGCGGACCCGGCCTTGGACGTCAACGGCTGGGATGCCGCGCACAAGGCAATTATTCTGGCGTGGCTCAGTTACGGCCTGTGGGTGCGGCCGAACGAGATCGTGGTCGACGGCATTGAGAACGTGAGTGCGGCCGACATCCGGCTGGCCGCCACGCTGGGATACACGATCAAGCTGCTGGGGGTGGTCCGGCTGCATGACGACCGGCGCATCGAGGTGCGGGTGCAGCCGACGCTGATTCCGGCGACGCACATTCTGTCGAGCGTCAACGACGTCTTCAATGCGGTGGTGGTGCGGGGCGACATTGTCGGAGAGACGTTGTTTTACGGCAGCGGCGCGGGGCAGAATGCCACCTCCAGCGCGGTGATTGCCGACCTGGTGGATGCGGCGCAGACGCTGGCGCGTCATGCCGGCTGCCAGGGGTTTCTGCCCAGCGGGTATTACGGGCGGGCCATTCCGGTGGAGCAAACGGTATCGGCGTATTACGTACGCCTGCGCGTCGAGGACCGGCCCGGGGTCATCGCCCGGGTTGCCTCGGTGATTGCCGCGCACGACATCGGCCTGTCCAGCCTGGTGCAGCCGAAAGTGGAAGGCGGCGCGCGGGCGGATCTGATGCTGATGACGCATGCGGCGCCCTATGGCCGGATGCGCGCGGCGCTGGCGGAGTTGGAGACGCTCGACTGCGTGGCCGAAAAACCCATCCTGATGCGGGTGGAGAATCTGCTGTAAGGAAAGCGCCGCCAACGGGCCTGGTCGTTTTCCGCGCTGGGTCGAGACGCCGCGGATGGCTCAGGAAGCGACCGGCGGCCAGATTTCGGCAAGGATCGGAAGGTCTGCGGGGGCCCAGTCGAGCTGGGCGGCTTCGGCCGGTCCGACCCAGCGCCATTCGCTGTGTTCGTGGGCGACGGGGTGGCCGGCGATGATTTCCGCGAGGAACGGACGGAGCCGGATGAGGCCGCCGGGGTACGGGTGATCGACCGGGGTGAGGGCCGGTCCGACGGCCAGGGTGCATCCGAGTTCCTCGCGGATTTCGCGGACAAGGGCGTCTCCGGCGGATTCGGACGGCTCGATTTTGCCCCCGGGAAACTCCCAGCGGCCGGCCTGCGCCTTGCCCGGCGGCCTCCGGGCGGCCAGCACCCGGCCGTCGCCATCGCGGATCACGGCGCACACGACATCAATCATGCCCGGCAGTAAACGGCGGGCGGCGCCGGCGGCAACCGGAGGATCGGGCAGGCGGGTAAAGGCGCGTGGCAGGCACGGGCGGGAGGACCGGAGCGGGCGGTTCCGGCGGGCGGGCGCTTCCTTGAGCTCCAGCAGCTTCGGTTTTTTTCGGAGATTGTTTTTTTGCTCGCGCCACCGGCGGTCGCCGTTCTTTTTTACGGGATGCCCCCTGAAAAACCAAAGTACCAAGAAGAACTGACAAAGTTCATGCACAACCTGGAGCGCCGCAACCCGCCCCAAATGGCTTTTGAGACGAAGTTCCTGCGACAAAGCCTCCGGAAGGCCTCAGGCTCGTTCCGGAATCGCCACGTGCTGACGACCTAAGAAGTATCGAAACGACCGCCGCCGTTGTCAAGCCGCCGCCGCCGGGCCCAGGCCAGCCCGGGTCGCGAAAGAGACGCAGGCAACGCAGTTTTTGCGGCCCTGGCCCGGGAAACTGGGGCTACCCGGGGACGCCGGGCGGGCCCGGGACCGCACGAGCGTCGTGTTCGGTGCAACT
>JALRGF010000019.1 GCA_023253495.1 Verrucomicrobiales bacterium | reverse complement strand
CATGAAGGCCGGCAGCACCGCGACACTGGCAAAGACGCGGCGCTTGCTCTCGGCCTGCACACTTTCCAGCTGCTTCGTCTGCTCCGCGGGCAGCGCCCGGACCTTGTCCTGATCGAGGGTGGGGGTGGTGCCGAAGAGGCCCGGTTTGTCGGGGCCCTTGATCCCGCTGTAGAGCGCGGCGTGTTCGGCCGCGCCGAGCCGGCGGTCCATGTCGCGGTCCTGCTGGTATCCGATGAACGGGCTCCCGAGCACCCCGAGGAAAAGCACGCCGACCGCTGACACACCGTTGAGGGTGAGCGCGCCGCCCTTCGGAAACTGCTCCGAGGTCAGCCCGAGCGTGGTGCTCCACAAAAACGTTTTGCCAAAGGCGTAGACGGTCGAAGCCGCCACGATCGCCCAGCCGGTCGAGCGCGAAAGCAGCAGCAACCCGACGATGGCCACCGCCGCACTGACCACCAGCAGCCCGATCGGCGAAAACCGGTGGACCACCGGCCCGGCGTAAAACCGCAGCACCGTCATGATCACCGAGACATAAACAAACACCCAGGTGGCGAAATTCGGGAAATCCGGGCCGCTCAGCTTCAGCAGGTCGGGCATCCAGCCGTCAGTGCCCAGCTCGGTCGTTGCCAGCGGCCCGATGGTCAGCAGCACCACCAGAAACAACCAGTTGCCCAGCGATCCGGTGTACCAGCCGGCCGCCGCCCCGAGCACCGCGCCGGCCGCCAGGGAGCCGGCCAGCGACGCCTCCCGGCCGAGCAGCTGGATGACCGCGCAGTACACCAGCGCCCCGATGATGAAGAACCCGACGCCGCCAACCTCCCGCAACATCTCGCGGTAACTGACCCCGGCCGCCACCCGCTCGTTGACCGGAAAATCGCGCGCCAGAATCAACAGGCCGTACAGAACCACCGGAATAAAACACAGGGCGAACCGGAACTGCCACACCGCATTGAAAAACAACTTTGTGTCCGGCAGCATCGCGCAGAACAACGCGCCCAGCGCCAGACCGGCCGGCCAGCCGGCATGCAGGATGTTCAGCCACTTCGATTTCTCCCGGGGGAAAATCGTCGCCACCACCGGATTGATGAACGCCTCGACGGTGCCATTGGCGATGGCGACCAGCAGCGTGCTGAAATAAAAATCATGGAACCCGCTGGCCCGCAGCGTCAGCACCAGCGACACGAGGTGGCAGACGACGGCAAAAATGGCCACGGTCTTGTAGCCGATCCGGTCGATCACCAGGCTGAAAAAGATGATGCTCAGCGCGAACGGCCACATCCCGGCCCCGTTGATCTGGCCTTTCTGCGATTCGGACAGGTTGAAGGAATTCTGCAGCTCGCCAATCGTGTTTGCGCGCACCCCGAAGACGAACGAGGTGGCCACGAGGGCGATGAAGCAGGCCCAGAACAATTTCATGTCCGGGCCGCGGTCACGGGTCGTTTGCGAAGGGGTGCTCATGGATGGATGGCCGGCGCTCTGACCGGGGCGAGGCGGATTGAAGGAAATCCCGGCTTCCATGGCAAGCGATTTCCCGAGGCGCTGCGGGCGGCGGCCGCGTGGTGACGGCCGGTCGCGGTCACCGGCGGAGCGGTGTCCGGGCCGGACTGATGCCCGGCCGACTCCGGCCACCGCAGCTCCCGGCGGGATCAGGCGCTGTCGCCATCCCGCACCTCGCTGATCCGGACCGGGCGGCCGAGGGCGGCCGAGCGGTCGGCGGCGAAAATGATTTCATGGCTGCGCACGGCGTCGGCCAGCGACGTCAGCGGCATGTCCTCGTTTTTCGCCAGCGCGGTGAAGAACGCTTCGAACTGCGTCTGGTACGGGTGGTCGGAAACGTCGCCGCTGTCGAGCAGCTTCAGGCTCATTTCGCTCCACGCGTGCTTGTTGAATCCCGGCAGGTTGACGTGGAATTTTTTGTCGAGGATCGACCCCTCGCTGCCGACGAGGTGGGTGTGGAAATAATACGGCTGGAGGCAATCGACGATGGCGGCGCATTTCCCGACGCGGCCGTCGGCGAACTTGAGCAGGGTGACGCTGCTGGTGTCGTATTCATACGGCGCGAAGACGTCGCTTTTTGACCTGGTGGCGTAGCTCATGACCTCGGTCACCTCGCCGCCCATGCAGAGGAGCAGGGCGTCGAGGGCGTGGCAACCGGCGGTGAGCAGGGCGGAGCCGCCGCCTTTGCGGGTGATGTTCCAGCGGAACTGGCCGTACCACGGTCCGATGCCGTGGTAATAGTCGACCTCGCCGTAGTGGATGGTGCCCATCAACCCCTTGTCGAGCATCGCCTTGATCCCCTGGAAGTGGCTGGACCAGCGGCACTCGAAGCAGATGCAGAAATGCACGCCGGCGGCGGTGACGGCACCTTCGATGCGGCGCAGGTCCTCGAGCGAAAGAGCGGCGGGTTTTTCGAGGATGATGTGTTTGCCGGCGCGGGCGGCAGCCACCGCCTGGTCGGCGTGCTCCCACGGGTAACTGGTGATGTCGACGACCTGGAGGCCGGGGTGGTTGAGCAGGGCGTCGACGGAGGCATACGCCTTGATCGGCGAGCTGTGGGCGGCGGCGAGCGCGGCCTCGTCGAGCGGGCGCGACGAATAGACGGCTACGACCTCGGCGAGGCCGGTGGCGTTGATGGCTCCGATGTGGGCGGTGGCGGCCCAGCCGTATCCGATGATGCCGACTTTGAATTTGCTCATGGGTGCAGTGGATGGTTGGTGGGGAATGGGTGGGCCATCGCGAGGCGGGCCGCGGTTCAGGCGCGCCGCGCGCTCCAGACGGCGAGCAGCAGGGTGAGCACCGCCGCCGGCAGCAGCCCGAGGCAGAGGCCGAGGACTTTCGCGGTGTGGCCGGGGGCAAGGTCAAGGTTGTATCCGGGCCGCCGGCGCGAGGCGATGCCGATGAGTTCTTCGCGGTTGAGCAGCCAGCTCAGTGACGACGACACAAAGTCATAGGCCACCGGATTGACGCGGAGGGTTTCGCGGTCGGGGTCGATCAGGGCGGCGTTGCCGACCGCGATGAGGCGGGACGAGGCGGCGCTCAGCCGCTGGTCCTGCTGGCCGCCGCGTTCGACGGAGGCGGCCAGCACCAGCGGGTCGGGCTCACCGGTGTCGGCCGGATCGCGCCGGGGAGCCGGATCCTCCGGGCGGGTTTCGCCCCAGTAGTCGGGCCGCGCGAGGACCAGCGGCGTGACTTCAAGGGCACCGGCGCGCAGGACGCGGCTGTCCTCCTCAAGGCGCAGCGTCTGGCTCTGCTCAGGAAAAGTGACGGCGGTGCCGCCGAGCGGGGCGGTGACCGGCGAGAGCGGATTGAAGGCGGCGGGCACCTCCAGCTCCTTGCGTGTCCCCTGCGCAGTGGTCAGTACTTTGAGGACACGGTCAGGACGCGGGCGCACCCCGTACCGCGCGAGAAACCCGCCGAGCCGCGGCAGATCCGCCTCCGGATCGAGCAGAAACAACAGGCCGGCCCCCCGGCGCGCCGTCCACCACTGCTCGATCATTTCGATTTCCCGCTGCGTGAAATCAAGCCCCGGTCGGATCGAGACCAAGGCGGCCGCATCCGCGGGGATCTCCGCCAGACCGGTCAGGCCGAGCGTGCGCACGTGGGCATCCTGTTTCGCGGCCATGTCCCAGAGCACATTTTCGGCAGTGATCGTCTGGCCTCCGGGGGCGCGCGCCGCCGGCAGATTTCCGATGTTGCCGGTGAGCACGTAGACCACCGGCGGCGACTTCTGGTTCACCCCGATCACCGCCGAGGTCAGCAGGTCCTCACCGCGGAACTCAATGAGGCGCCGCTGCGGTCCATCGGTGTCATACGTGAAAATCTGCTCCGCGGGAACAAAGCGCGTGCGCCGGGCCGGCGGCGCATCCGCAGGGGCGGCGGGCGCCGGGAGCGACGTCGCGTTGGCGGCGTTGGTCGGCGCGGTCGGCGCGGTCGGCGCGGTCGGCGCCGCCGCGTTGGCGGCCGTCCGGTCCTTCGGTGGCGCCGCCTGTTTGCTGACGATCAGGCCGTGCTGGGTGATGTTCAGGGCGAATTTCTTTTCCAGCTCCAGCCGCCGGCTCGGCTCGCGGTTGAGGTCGAGGAAATCGACGACGACGCGCGGGCGGGCAGCCCGTTTGTATTCTTCAAGCAGGGCGCGGATTTCCTTTTCCTCGTCGCTGCCCTTGGGGAAGACGGCGACGACCTCGGTGCGGCCGCGGAGCGACTGGAGGAAGTTCTGCGACTGCGGGGACAGGGTGAACTGGCGGTCGCGGGTCAGGTCCCAGCGGCGGAAATGGCGGAAGCTGAGGTAATTGACGACGCCGAGCAGCATCAGGCCGGCGAGCGTCTGGAGGGCGACGTTGGTGGCGATGCTGGTCCGGCGGATGGGCCGTGGGGTGGCGGGGGATGCGGGCATGGAGCCGGTCAGGTTTTCCAGCGGCGGAACTCGATCACCTGGTGGGTGAGAAAAAGGAAAAAGGCGGCCAGGCTGATGTAGTAGACGACCGGCCGGGTGTCGACCAGACCGCTGGTGAAGAGCGAGAGGTGTTCGACGGAGGCGATGTAATTGAGGATTTCCGAGAGGTCGAGCATGCGCGCCGACGAGAGGTGCACGGCGACGAAGCCGACGAGGTAGTGCAGGAGGATCAGGGTGAGGGCGAGGATGGCGGCGACGATCTGGTTGCGGCTGAGCGACGAGGCGAAGAGGCCCATGGCGAGGTAGAGCAGGCCCATGAGCAGGACGATGCCGTAGCTGCCGATAAGCGGTCCGCGCGGCAGGTCGGCGGCGCCGGCGGTGACGTACTGGAAGAGGTAGAGGTTGGCCAGGCTGGGCAGCCAGAGCACGATGTAAAAAATGACGGCGGCGGCGTATTTTGAGAGCACCAGCTGGGAGGCACGGACCGGCGCGGTCATCATGGTTTCGAGGGTGCCGAGTTTCCGTTCCTCGGCCAGCAGCCGCATGGTGATGAGCGGGAAGACGGCGAAGTAGCTCAGATAGAACCACGGCGTGCGGAACATCCAGGTCACGATGTTGTGGGCGCTGGTCGAGCGGGTCAGGGCCGAGATGCTCGCGTAAAAGCTCACCCCGTTGATGAGCATGAAGAGCAGAATGACGACGTAGGCCAGCGGCGAGAGGAAGAACTGCCGCAGCTCCTTGCCAAGTAGGATGAGAAAAACGCGCATCAGGCGGGGCGGCTCATTGGTTCTGGGTCAGCTCGACAAAAACATCCTCCAGGGATGCCTGGCGGCGGACGAATTCGCGCAGCGGCCAGCCGAGGGTGCCGATCAACGCGGCGATCTCGGCGCGCGGGTCGGCCCCGGGATCGACCCGGACCGTGAACCGCCGCCAGCCGTCCTCCAGGTCGTCACAGAGCACCCGCCGGACCTGCGGCAGCGCGCGCACCGCCGCCGCCACCTCCTCGGCGCCGGCCTGCGCCTCGAACTCGATGGCCCCGGCCGAGCGCAGCCGCTGCTGCAGGGCTTCCGGGGTGTCGGACGCCTTGATGCGGCCGTGGTCGATGATGATGACGCGGCCGCAGGTGGCTTCGACCTCGGTCAGGATGTGGGTGCTCAGCAGGATGGTGTGGTTTTCGCCGAGGCGGCGGATCAATTCGCGGACCTGGCGGATCTGGTTCGGGTCGAGTCCGTTGGTCGGTTCATCGAGGATGAGCAGTTGCGGGCGGTGGACGAGCGCATCGGCCAGGCCGACGCGCTGGCGGTACCCTTTGGACAGGGTGCCGATCATCTTTTTGCGGACGTCGGCGAGGCCGCAGAGGTCCATGACCTCACCGACCCGGCGCCGGCAGTCGCGGCCGCCCAACCCCTTGAGTTTCGCCCGGAAAGTCAGGTACTCCTTGACCCGGAAGTCGTCGTAAAGCGGGACATTTTCCGGCATGTAGCCGATGGCCCGGCGCGCCTTGATCGAGTCGGCAAAGACGTCGTGCCCGGCCACCGTGACCCGCCCGGAGGTGGCCGGCAGGTAGCTGGTCAGGATTTTCATGGTGGTGCTTTTGCCCGCACCATTGGGCCCGAGGAACCCGACGACTTCGCCGGCCCCGACCGAAAACGACACGTCGTCCACGGCGGTGCGGCCGGGATAACGTTTGGTCAGGTGCTCCACTTCAATCATGCGGCGGGATCGGAAACATCTTTCTTACCCGCGGCGCCGGCGCGGCGCAAGGGAAGGTGCGGCGGGGCCGGGACAGGGTGGATGCGGGGCCGTGCGGGCGTCCCGCCGGGCGGACCGGACCCGCGGCCAAAGCCGCCATCATCCGCTCCCCTAGGAGCCGATGCGCCAGCGCGCCCGCCCATGGGCATTGACCTTTGGCGCCTCTTGAGGATGCTGTGGCATTGAGAGATTGGTCTGGTTCCGCCGGTCCCGATCCTCCGTCCACCGCTCCACTTTCCCATGATCTTCCGTGACCCGCATCTCACCCGGCAGCACCATGATTTTGTGCGCCGTCATTCGCGCCGCAGTTTCCTGCAGGTCGGCCTGGTCGGCGGCCTCGGTCTGACCCTCGGCGATTTTTTACGCCTCAAAGCCGAGCAGAAATTCTTTGAGTCGAAGGAGGGGGTGGCCAAGTCGGTGATCCACATTTTCCTTCCCGGAGGCATTGCCCATCAGGAGACGTTTGACCCGAAGCCGTACGCGCCGCAGGAATACCGTGGCCCGCTCGGCAGCATCGAGACGAAGGTCCCCGGACTGCGTTTCGGCGAACACCTGCCGCGGACGGCCCAGATCGCAGACCGGCTCACCGTGATTCAGTCGATGACCCATGGCGAGGCGGCGCACGAGCGGGGGACCCACAACATGTTTACCGGGTACCGCCCGAGCCCGGCGCTCACCTTTCCGAGCATGGGGTCGGTGGTCAGCCATGAGTTCGGCCCGCGCAACAACCTGCCGCCCTACGTGTGCGTGCCATCAGTGCCGAACGAATACGCCCAGAGCGGCTACCTGAGCAGCGCCTACGGGCCGTTCGCGCTGGGCAGTGACCCGGCCGACGGGGGCTTCAAGGTGCAGGACCTCGCCCTGCCCGGGGGGATTGATGCGGCCCGCTTCGAGAAGCGCCGGAGCCTGCTGAAAACCGTGGACTCGCATTTTGCCAGCCTGGAAAAGAGCGACCGCCTCGAGGCCATGGACACCTTTTACCAGCGTGCCTACGCCCTGATCAGCAGCGAGCAGGCGCGCGACGCCTTTGACATCGCCAAGGAGCCGGACCCGATCCGCGACGCCTACGGCCGCAATACCGCGGGCCAGCGCATGCTGATGGCCCGGCGGCTGGTCGAGTCCGGGGTGCGCTTTGTCTCGCTGACCTACGGCGGCTGGGACCACCATGACAACATTGCCGGCGGGGTGGGCGGTCAGCTGCCGGCGTTTGATCAGGCGTACGCGCGCCTGATCACCGACCTCGAAGAGCGCGGGCTGCTCGACAGCACGCTGGTCATGGTCAGCTCGGAATTCGGGCGCACCCCGAAAATCAACGGCACCGCCGGCCGCGACCACTGGCCCAAGGTGTTTTCGGTGGTGCTCGCCGGAGGCGGCGTGAAAAAAGGCTATGTCCACGGCAAGTCCGATGCCATCGCCTCCGAGCCCGAGGAAAATCCGGTGGGCGTGGCCGACCTCGCCACCACCATCTACCATCAGCTCGGCATCAACGGCGAAAAAGAACTGATGGCGCCGGGCGACCGCCCCATCGAGATCGTTGACGGGGGCACCGTCATCACGGATCTGCTGGCCTGATGTACCAGGTCCATATCCGCACGTACGGGTGCCAGATGAACGAGCGCGACTCCGATCAGGTCGCGCGCCTGTTTGCGGAACGCGGTGGCTACACCATGACCGCGGATGAAACGCAGGCCGATGTCATCCTCATCAATACATGCTCAGTCCGCGACCAGGCGGAGCAGAAGGCGCTCGGCAAAATGGGCATGATGGGCCGCCTCCGCCGCCAGAAACCGCACGTCGTCTACGGTTTCATGGGGTGCATGGCCCAGTCGCGCGGCGCGGAACTGCTCGACACCATCCCGCACCTCGACCTCGTCGCCGGCACCCAGAAATACCATCGGGTGGTCGATTATGTCGACACCATCCTCAAGCGCCGGCTCGAGCGCCAGATGGACGACGAGAAGTTTTCCATCGTCGATGTGGCCGAGGAAGAGGGGTCGCAGAACACCATCCGCGATCAGGAGGTCGACGAGCGGCAGGCCACCGCCTTCGTCAGCATCATGCAAGGGTGCAACATGAAATGCACGTTCTGCATCGTGCCATACACCCGCGGCGGCGAGCGCGCACGGCCGATCGCGGAAATTGTCGACGAAGTCCGGCGGCTGGTGGCGCGCGGGGTGAAGGAGGTCACGCTGCTCGGCCAGATCGTCAACCGGTACGCCATCCGGGAGTTTCCGAGCGTCGACGGCAAAAGCCCGTTTGTGCAGCTGCTTGAGGCGGTGCATGGCATCGACGGCCTTGAGCGCATCCGTTTCACCAGCCCGCATCCGATCGGGTACCGCGACGATCTGATCGACGCCTTCCGCTACCTGCCGAAGCTCTGCTCGCACATCCACCTGCCGCTGCAATCGGGCAGCGAACGCATCCTCAAGGCGATGCACCGCCCGTATTCGCCGGAGCGGTTTCTGGAAATCTGCCGGCGGATGCGCGAGGCGCGGCCGGACCTCGCGATCACCACGGATGTTATCGTCGGGTTTCCCGGCGAGACCGAGGCCGACTATCAGGCGACCCGCGAGGTGGTGCGGCAGGCGGATTTCGACAACGCGTTCATTTTCCGGTACAGCAAGCGGCGGGGCACGCCGGCAGCCGGGCTGCCCGACGAACTGCAGCTCCCCGAGCGGGTCAAGGAGGAACGCAATCAGGACCTGCTGGCCCTCGTCAACGACCTCGGCATGGCCAAGCTCCGCGCCCTGGTCGGCCGGCGCGTCGAGGTCCTCTGCGAAGGGTACTCCAAAACCACCACCGAACGCCTGACCGGCCGCACCTCGCAGAACAAAATCGTCGTCTTCCCGGGCCCGCACGACCGCCTCAAGGGCGAACTGGTGGACGTCGAGGTGACCGACACCCACGTCTTCACGCTGTACGGGGAGGTGGCGGAGGCGGGTGTGGTGGGTGGAGCTGCGGCGGCCATCGGGACGGGCGCCTGAGCCGGCGTGGCCGCTGGGACCGCCGCAGACCTCTGCGGCTCGACGCCACCGCCGGGGTCGTGGGTAAAGGAGCATCCGCGGGCCGTGAACTCTGAAGTGTGCGGCTGAATGAAGCGCTGCGGGTCGTCGGGGACGGACGCCCGGGCCGTCGTGGCCGCAGGCGACGGCGGCGGTCCCGGGGAGGGCGGGTGTTTTTGGCGGGGTGCGGCTTGCTCGCGGCGCGGATGGTCCGATGATGCCGGCATGGACCGCATTGTCGACACCGGAGCCGGGTATGAACCGTATCGCCATCTGCCGCCGCTGGCCGGCCTGGTGGATCACCTGAGCGAGGCGATTGCGAA
>JALRGF010000661.1 GCA_023253495.1 Verrucomicrobiales bacterium | reverse complement strand
ACGGCGACACCACCCACCAGCGCATCGGCGCGGGCAAGGTGGTCGAAACCCGCCTGAAAGCCGGGCGCTCGCCCGCGGAAATCATCGATGACCTGTTCCTGCGCTGTTTCAGCCGCCGCCCGACACCGGCCGAACGCACTGACCTCGATCAGGCGGTGGCCGAGGCCGGCGACGCCCGCCAGCAGGTGCTCGAGGACATCTTCTGGGCCCTGCTGAACTCCAAGGAATTCATGTTCAACCACTGAGTCCGCGGGCCGAACTCCGGCACCATCCTCTACCCGTTCCCTGCCCGTTCACCCTGCGGTATGAAAGGAATTGGCTTTCGGGGCTCGGCGCAGGAGAAGGGGGCGTCGGTCATGGGCTGGGTGGGGTGGTTCGGGGTCTTCCCTGCGGCCAGTGCGGAAGACGGTTCCGGGTGACGGCGATCTCATCACCGGGACGGAAAAAAAGACGGATGAGGTTCCTGCTGGTTTGGGGTGGCAGGGGAGGCATGGGATGCGCTGCTGCCGGTGGGGGACAGGAATGTCCCCCCTCCTTTGCGTCACGTAACCGTACGAGCAAGCACCATTGGTAAAGACTGGCCGGGCGGGCGGTGCGCGGCGAGCACCGGTGGATGAGCAAACGTAACAGTGAGAATTGGCTCTTCGCCCGCCTCCCCACCGACACCAACCAGAACGTGGCCGAGCTCACACCAGCGGCCGACGCCAAACTCCAGGCCGGGGCCACCGACACCCCTCGTCTCGCCCCATCCGCCGCCTGAGCCTCTCCCGCGCCATTCCCGCCATCCACCACAGGGTGCTTGCTCGGACGCATGCACTGCATCGAACCGGTCTCCTTTGACCTCATGACCTCATGCAGACAAAGAGCATCAAGGACAAGGCGCACAACTGGCTTGGGCGCATCACCAGTGTGAAGTTATCGGACGATGGCCCAGAGGACCTTGAGGTAGCGGGTTTCCGGGCAGTTTGAGAGGACCGGGTGGTCCGGTCCGGCCCCGGTGCGATCGAGGATCTGCAGCCGGCGACCGTGGCGGTGGGCCGCGCCGATGACCAGTTGCTCGAAGTCCTCGACCGAGAGCAGCCCGGAACACGAGCAGGTGACGAAGAGGCCGCCGCGCTCGACCAGGCAGACGCCGAGCGCATTGAGGTCGTTGTATTTCCTGCGGGCGAGATCCTGGTCGTCGCGGCTGTTGACGAACTTGGGAGGATCAAGCACAACCGCGCCGAATTGCGCCTGGTTGGCCAGCATCTGGCGGGCGTAGTCGAAGGCGTCGGCATGCACCCAGCGGATGCGGGCCTGGTTGAGGTTGGCGTTGGCGCGGGCCTGGGCGATTGCTTTTTCGTCGAGATCGACCCCGGTGACCTCGGCGGCGCGGCCGGCCACCTTGGCGGAAAGCGAGAATCCGCCGGTGTAGCAGCAGAGGTCAAGGACGGTGCGTCCCTCCGTCCAGCGGCTGAACTGCCGGCGGTTTTCGCGCTGGTCGCAGAAGAAACCGGTTTTGTGGCCGTCGGCGAAATCGACCCCGTAGCGCACCCCGTATTCGGTGATGCGCACGTGGTGGGCCGGCTCGACGACCGGTGTTTCGCGGCGGTCGATGCCTTCATAGCCGGCGACCTCGTCGTCGACCTGCACCACGGTGCGGCGGGTGCCGAGAGCGGCGTGCAGCCGCGGCAGCCAGCGGCCCAGTCGTTTCCAGACGCCGAGGTTGGTCACCTCGACCGAGAGGACATCGGCAAACTTGTCGACCACCAGGCCGCCGAGGCCGTCGGCGTCGCTGTGCACGGCGCGCCAGGCGTCGCCGGTTTCGTCGAGCCGGAGCAGGCCGCGGCGCAGGGCGACGGCGCGATCGAGCGCTTCTTCGAGGGCCTCTTCGCTGGCCGGTTCCGGTCCGTGGCGGAGCAGGCGCAGCGGGATGCGGGCGGGCGGGTTGAAGAACCCGCTGCCGAACGGCCGGCCTTCTTTGTCAAAAACGTGCACGAGGTCGCCGGCCCGCGCGCCGGGCGACCAGCTGCCGATGAAGCGCGGGAAGACGGCCGGGGCATTGGTATAATATTTCATCTGCACCCACGGCGTGGGCCAGGCGTCGGAGCCGGGGGGCGCAGGAGCGGAGGAAGCGAGGCGGGCCGGCGGGCGCGGGCCGCGGGGCGCGGGACGGAAACCGGATGGCGCGCGCCGGCGGTCGTCGTCCTCGTCGGCAAACGGGCTGCGCGGGCGCGGTGGGACGCCACCGCCGCGGGGCGGGCGGGGCGGGCGGCCCGGGTCCGGGCTGAAGCGTCGAAAATCGTCGGGCATGAGGGGATGCGAAGGACCACCTGTAAGCGTATAATGGCGGCGTGTCAGCTGCGTCCGTGAGGGTATTGTGCCGAAGTGTCGGTTCTGTCACACGGTGGGGCGCGCATCATTCTCCCGCTCCGGTATCATTTCCCCATATCGAGGCATTCCATGCATCCCCTCACTCTGAGCGTCCTCAGTGCCGCGGTTGAAAACGGCCGGGTGGTCATCCGTTATCAGCTGGGACTGGCTGAAGGCATCACCCTGTACAGCCGCCGCGCGGCGGAGACGGAGTTCACCCCGTTGGCCGAGGACGAACCCGGTCCCTTCATCGACGAACGCCCGAAGCTTGATCCGCGGGCACCGGAAATCCGGCGCTACCGGGCGGTGCTGCTCTACAGCGGCGAGGAGAACCGTCTGTTGAGCAACGAGGTGGTGCTCACGGTTCCCTGACGGCGGCGCCCGAGTTTTCACCAGCCGGCGCTTGAACTCGGCCCGGCGCCGGCGAGAATGACCGGATGGCGCGCGCGCACCAGCTCACAATGTGTTCCTTCTGTGGCAAGAGCCAGTCGGAAGTGAGAAAACTCATCGCCGGTCCGGGTGTCTATATCTGCGATTCCTGCATCACCACCTGCAAGAACATCCTCGAGAAGGAAACCCGCCGGGACGAACTCGCCGTGGTGCGCGACCTGCGCCTGCCGAAACCCGAAGCCCTCAAGCGCCACCTTGACCAGTATGTCATCGGTCAGGACCACGCCAAAAAAGTCCTCTCCGTGGCCGTGCACAACCACTACAAGCGCCTCCTTCAGCACGACGACCGCCATCGCGTCGATGTACCGATGCTCGATGACGTTGAGATCGAAAAATCCAACCTGCTGCTCATCGGTCCGACCGGGAGCGGCAAGACGCTGCTGGCCAAGACGCTGGCCGAAGTGCTGGACGTGCCGTTTTCCATTGCCGATGCCACCACCCTGACCGAGGCCGGCTACGTCGGCGAGGACGTCGAGAATATCATCCTGCGGCTG
>JALRGF010000658.1 GCA_023253495.1 Verrucomicrobiales bacterium | reverse complement strand
CGTCCGTGAGCCCGCAGGAAAGGTTTGGTTCTCAGACTTGGTCCGTCTTGAAACTGACCATGAAAGCGGAGGATGGCCGCCAACCGCCCCCACTGCTCCCGCAGGAACTGGTGGCTCCCCGGCTGGAAATTTCCGGTCCGTTGATCCGCGTTCTCGTGCCGGAATCAGTCCCGGGACGGCGGTATCAGTTGCAGGTTTCGGTCACCGCCCTCAGCGGGAGCTGGTCCGACATCGAATCGCCAAGAACCGGAGACGGGGGGCCGGTAGCCCTTGAAACCCGGCATGATCTGGCCGCGCGACAGAAATTTTTCCGCCTCGCATTGGACCCTCCGTAACGCGGCATGGATCCTTTATGACAACGCCTTCTTCCGGTACGCCGAAGCCGAAACCGGTCTCCAGCCACCGCGCCACCGCGGACCGCAAATGTTTCCGTGCTGCCATCGGCTGGGGAGCGGCAGTCGCCATTGTCGTAACCGCATTCGGGTTGTTCGTCGCCCGTCAGCGACCGCCGGCAGATCGCGGAAAAGCAGTTGCCACCGCCGGCACCGTCCTCTCCTCCACGGACAAGCTGCCCACCCGCGCCGATCCGCCGGCATCCGCCGATACCCGACCCGCCGGCACCTTGGCCGTGGATCTGGACCAGCTGCCGGAGCCGGTCCGCGACGCCTTGAACACGCTCGCCGAGTCGGTTGATCCCACCGAGGTGCTGGCACTGGCCGCCGCGAAGGACACGGCCGCTTTCGCCCCGCTGCTGCTGCTGCACGCCGGCATGGAGCTCTATACGGCCGGATGCTACTCCGAAAGCCTCCTGGTCCTGAGCCGGGCGTGGGATCTGGCGCGCGCGGCCACCCCGCAGCACTGGACGGAACACAAACTGATCGCCCGCATCGGCGCCCGCCTCGGTGAACTCCATGCCCGCCTCGGACACGCCCGCGACCTGCGCTCGCTGCTGTCCGAAATGAAAAACCGCCCGATCGAAGGTGCGGAAACGCTCGCCTTCACCAACCTCCGCCAGGCCGCGGAAGGCATGGAACAGTTTCCCGAACATTCCTTCAAATGCGGCCCGCTCGCCCTCGGCACCGTTTTCGCTGCGCTCCAACCGGACGCACCGGCACCGCGCCGCCTCGCGGAAATCCCCTCGCCCCCCACCGGATTCTCCCTGGCCGAAGTGGCCCGGCTGGGGGAAGAAATCGGCTTCCCGGTCACCGCCGTCCGCCCGTCCGAAAACTCCATTCCGGTCCCCTCCGTGGTCCACTGGCGCTCCAACCATTACGCCGCCATCACCCGGTTCCACGAAGGTCGCTACCTCGTCGAAGACCCCACCTTCCAACGCAATGTCTGGATGGCCCCGGAAACCCTGCAGCGCGAATCATCCGGGTTCTTCCTCGTGCCCGCGGACCGCGTCGACCCCGCATGGTCCCTGGCCTCCGCCGAACAGGCCGCTTCCACCTTCGGCAAAGGAGCCCCGAGCCAGACCGATGCCAACGACCAGGGCGGCGAAGACGCGGTGGGCGACTGCCGCGGGCTGCCGGTGGCCGGCTTCAACAATTTTTACGCCGCCCTCACCCTGCGCGATATCCCGCTCTTCTACTCGCCGCCGGTCGGACCGCCGGTCGAACTGGAATTGACGTACTTCGACGCCTCCAACTACGACCACACCACCGCCCCGCACGGCCACCCCGGGAAAAAATGGATCCTCAGCTGGATGCGCCACATCGAGCTGCCTGACCTCACCACCGCGGGTGCCGGATTCCGGGTCGTCCGCGCCAACGGTAAAACCGAAACTTTCCAGGGCGTCGTTTCCGGTGGCTCCTTGAACGTCGCCAAAGCCGGCCTGTATTCCCGCAGCCGCCTGTCCGTCACCGGCGGCGCCGCCGGCACCCCGATCACCCGGATCACCAAAAACCTGCCCGACGGCTCCACCGAAACCTACGGATACCTCGCCGCCGGAGCCAACCCCCGGGCGTTCGGCGCCATCACCGGCAACGGCACCCGGAATTCCAAATTCTACCTCGCCGCCGCCACCGACCCCCAAGGCAACGCGCTGCGCTTCCGCTACGCCGCCGGCAGCGCGAAACTCAAGGGGGTCGTCGACGCCCTCGGCCAGGAAACCACCATCCACTATTCAGACTCGGCGGACGGCCTGGGCGCCGACGCCCCGGCCCGCCGGCTCATCTCCGCCGTCAAGGACCCGTTCGGACGGGTCGTCCGGTTCCGCTACGACACCCAGGAACGTCTGGTCTCGCTCACCGACGTCGCCGGCATTGCCACGACTTTCGCCTACGAAGCCGCCGACGCCCCGGATTTCATCACCTCGATGACCACCCCGTACGGCAAAAGCACCTTCGCCAAATCGGGCACCAGCCTGCTTCTCACCGACCCGATGGGACTGCAGGAAAAAGTCAGCTTTGCCTTCAACCGCAGCGATACCCCGCTGGCCGGAGTCACCGGCAAAGTGGCCACCGCCGCCGAAACACCGGCCACCGCGGGGCTCGAGGTGGCCAACGGACAGACCTATTTCGGCTTCCTGCACTACGGCGTCACCCTCCACTGGGACAAAAAAACCATGCGTCTCTTCGGAGACCAGCCCGACAAGGCGTACCAGACCCGCTGGGCCCAGCAGACACAACTCCACACCATCCTCTCCGGCGTGCCTTCCAGCCGCCGGCCCGCCCTCTCCCACCGGGAATGGTACCACTACCCCGGCCAGCCCAACCCCGGAACGATCGGCACCACCGCCCAGCCGTCCCTGCGCATCCGACGCATCACCGACCAGAACGGCCAGCCCGCCGACGAAATCCACCGCTACGAATACAACTCCCTCGGCCACCCCACCCGCGCCATCGACCCGCTCGGACGCGAAACGGAATGGCGCTACGCCCCGAATGGGATCGATCTCACCGCCATCGTCCAGAAACGCGGCACCTCCTCCGTCACCCTGACCACCCTCTCCGGCTACGGCCATAACGCCCCACACCGCCCGCGCTACCTCACCGATGCCGCGGGTCAGACGACCGAACTGCGCTGGAACACCCGCGGCCAGCTCATCGAGTCCATCAACCCGCTCGGCCACCGCACCGTCCACCGCTACGATGCCAAAGGGTACCTCGAACTCATCGAAGGCACCGACCCCGCCCAGCCGACAAAACTCACCACCCTCGGCACCTTCCAGTATGACACCGCCGGCCGCCTCAAACGCGTGACCACTCCCGACGGCTCGTTCGTGGGACAAGAGTACGACGCACTCAACCGCGGCACCAAAACCACCTACCCCGATGGCACCTCGGAAATCGTCACCTACCGCAACCTCAGCGCCATCACGGAAGAGGACCGCCTGCGCCGCGTCACCACCCACACCTACAACGCCAATCAACAACGGATCTCATCGACCGACCCCGCCGGTCGCACCCTGAAATACGAATGGTGCGCCTGCGGCGCCCTCCAGGTTCTGCTCGACGCCATGAACCGGCCGACCCGATGGCACTATGACCACGGCGGCCGCGCCGTCGCCAAGGAATACGCCGACGGCTCCCGAGACACCTACCATTACGACCCCGCCTCCGGCCGCCTCGCCTCCGTCTCCGACACCCGGGGCACCGTCAAATCCTTCGCCTACCACCTCGACGGCCGGCTCGCCGCTCTGCGCTACCCGGGCCATCCCAAAACTCCCCCGGTCAGCTTCACCTACCACCCGCACACCGGACAGCCCGCCACCATGACCGACGGGATCGGCACCACCACCTACACCTACCACCCGATCGCCGCCGCCACCCTGGGCGCCGGCCAGCTGGCCTCGGTCGACGGCCCATGGACCAATGACACCATCACCTACGCCTACGACCGGCTCGGGCGCCTGACCGGACGCACCCTCGGCGCCGTGGCGGAATCGATGGCGTTCGACCCCGCCGGCCGCCTGCAATCGACCAACAGCCAGCTCGGTACTTACACCATCACCTACGACGGCGTGACCTCCCGCCCGCGCAGCCTGCGCCACCAGGGCGGCCAGAAAACCGAGTTCAGCTACTGGCCGGCCATCAAGGACTTCAACCTGAGCCAGATCACCCACCTCAAACCCGACGGCTCCACCCCGCTCTCGATCTTCAACTACGATCACGATGCCGCCGGCCGCCTGCTCACCTGGCGCCAACAGACGGACCAGGCCGCCGCCACCGCCCGCACCTGGTCGTTCACCTACGACCACGCCGACCAGCTCGTCGCCGCCAAGGCCACCCAGGGCGCCACCACCGTCGCCACCCAGTTGTGGACCTACGACCCCGCCGGCAACCGGCGCACCCAGTCGCTCAACGGCACCACCACCACCACCAGCTACAACGCCCTCAACGAACTGGTCTCCTCCTCCGCCACCCTGCCCGCCACCAGCTTCGAATGGGACGCGGAAAACCGCCTGCTCGCCGTCACCCGCGGCCCCGACCGCACCGAGTTCACCTACGACGGCCTCGGCCGCCGCGTCCGCGTCACCGAAAAGAAAAATGGCACCACCACCGCCGCCCATACCTACCTCTGGGACGGCCTGACCCTCCGCGAACAACGCGACGCCTCCGGGGCCACCCCGCGTCAACGCTACTTCGGCGGCGGCTACACCGACCTCACCGGCCCCACCCCCAAAGCCTACCTCCAGACCACCGACCACCTCGGCAGCATCCGCGAAACCACCGACACCGCCGGCACCCTCCGCCAACGCATTTCCTACGACCTCTGGGGCACCCCCACCTTCGCCACCCCCAACCGCACTTCCCCCTTCGCCTTCACCGGCCACTTCTGGCATGCAGGCTCCAACCTCCACCTCGCCCCCTACCGCGCCTACGCCTCCGATCTCGGGCGGTGGATCTCACGCGATCCCATCGCGGAGGCGGGGGGGGTGAATTTGTTCGGGTATGTCGGCAACAGTCCCGCAGTTTTTTTGGACAAACTCGGGCTCGAACGATATGCCTCTGTGGAAATACCCGGCGTTCCAAACACATTCGGCTTCGTCGGCCATTTTGGCATGGTTGCCATCGCTCCCCAATTGAGCGTTTCTTTGCAGACCAGCCCTCTCGATGTAATTATCGGTGCTCAATTGTTTGTTGGCTTGGGTCCGGGGTTGGGTGGATCGCTCACTTTTCCAGGCATAACGCTGTCTGATTCACCGTCTCGTTCCGAATTCAGCCTCACCCCGACAACTCTAATTCATGCAACACCTGCAATCGGAGGTGTCTTGTCGGTGGCTTATTTGGATCCCAACCAGATTCCTCGATGCGAAACTTCCGAACCTTCAAACAGGCAGATTCAACCTGCCCTGGGCGTGGGCGCAGGAGCGGCCGCTGGATACACAGCGTCCGCCTCAGTTACTCTGAGTGATATTATCGATTTATTAATCAACAGCACTCATCCTTATTCGGGAGCATTCCTGCATTAGATCAAAGCATCAATCGCAGCGTAATCATACATGATTCAAGCGCCCGAATTACTCATCCATGATTTTGTCCGGCCTCACGAAAGAGCAGCACCGCCTGTCAACTGCCGCGGCTGGTGTTAGAATACATCGAATTCTTCGAGTCTGCTGCAAGAACAAGCGTCTTTCTCCGATTGGCCAACACTTCGTCATTTTAACGCTACGGATGCACCACTTCCCCTCACTCCGATCCCGGCGCGGCGCCACGCGTCCCGGTCTGCTGCTGCTGCCCGTCGCGCTGGGCCTCCTCCACCCCGCCGCGGCCCAGACCGTCTTCGAGCACGACCGGAGCGGCAACCTGACGGTGGTGCGGGCGGCGGTGGCCGGGCCGCCGGTGATCGAGGTGCCGCCGGCGGACCAACTGGTGATGCCCGGCGGGTGGGCGGCGTTTTCGGTGGTGGCGGGCGGCCCGTTGCCGGTGACGTATCAATGGAGGCGCGAAGGCGGGGCGGCGGTGGCGGGGGCGACCGGGGACACGCTGTATTTCCCGGCGGTCACGCCGGCGCTGGAAGGGCGGTATGATGTTGTGGTGACGAATGCGCGGGGCAGCGTGACGAGCGCGCTGGCGCGGCTTTTTGTCGACGGAAACCGGAACGGCCTGCCGGACACCTGGGAGATGACTTATTTCGGCAACCTGCAGCAGACGGCGTCCGGGGATTTTGACGGTGACGGGATTTCGAATCTGGATGAATACAATCAGGGCCTGAATCCGGCGGTGCGGGAGATTGTGTACTGGGTGGCGGCGAGCGGTGATTTCGGCAATCCGGCCAACTGGAGCCGCGGCCGGCTGCCGATCGAGGGTGATACGGCGGTGATCAATTCGGGAACGTTCACGCTGCCGTCATCCGGCACCCTCCGGGCCAGCCGGGTGACGGTGAATGTGCCGTACACCGCTCCGGCCGGAGCGGACGTCCGGCTGAACCTGAGCGGGAAATGGGAATTCACCAAAGCCTTCACGCTGGCGAGCGGGCGGCGATTTGCCGTGGATGGGGCCGGTGCCGAGGTCACGGTCACGGGGCCGGCGGTGCTCAACGGAGCGAGTCTGGAGGTGACCGGCGGGGCCACGCTCACCATTGCCGGGCTGACGAGTTTTGGGCACCCGTCGAACCACCGCGTCAACTGGCGGGCGAACGGCACCAACAGTTCGTTGGTTTTTTCGAATCTCACCAGCGTGACCGGACCGGCGGCTGCCGGCGGACAGCTGCACCTGGAGGCGACCGCCTTCGGCACCCTGTCGCTCCCAAAACTGGCTTCCATTACCAAACCCCCCGACGGAACCTCGGCCGCCGACAGCTGGGTCAGGCTTTACGCCGGCAACACGGGACGCGTGGCTGCGCCGCTGTTGGCCGCCTTCAACGACGATGATGCCGGGCCGGACTCGCGCCTGCATGCGGAAAACAATGGTGTGCTGGCGACGCCGCGGCTGCTCGCCGTCAAGGGGGCCAGCCTGAACCTCAATGAGGCCTCGCAGCCGCAGCGGTTCACCTCCGTGACCAATGCGCGATCAATCATCTTTCACAGCGGCACCGGCACTCCGCTGGTCAGCGCGCTGGCCACCGTATCAGGGACGACCACGCTCGAGCTCAACCGGGGAATCAACCTGAGCTTCAACAGCCTTTCCTCCCTCGCCTCCCTCACCGGAATCCATGTGTTCTCCGGCGCCAAGGCGCGCTTCGGAGCAGCCACCGGATACACCTTTCCCGCCAGCCTGACCAAGAACGTCCTCTGGGAAGCCCGCGACGCCGAGAGCCTGCTCGAATTCACCGGACTGACCGCGATCACCGGGCCGCCCACCGCCGGACGGTACCTTATCCTGAATGCGACAGCCGGCGGCACGCTGTCGCTGCCAAAGCTCGCCTCCATTACCAAACCCGCCGACGGTAACACGTCGGCCGACAGTGGCGTGAGGATTGAAGCGCAGACGACCGGCGCGATCTCGGCGCCGGTGCTCGCGTCGTTCCGCGATACGGACACCAGGCCTAATTCATTGATCACCCGCGGCTCGACCGGCATCCTCGCCCTGCCCGGCCTGCGGCCGGCCGGAACCACCGGCGTCACCCTGAACGGAACCACCCTGCCCGCAGGCAATTTCGTAGTAGCCACCGCCGTGGATGACGTGACCCAAGCCGAAGTCGCATCCGTGTTCCTCGGCGATGACAGCACATACGACATCGGTGGACTCGCTCCCGGGAGCTATCGAATCTACTTCGAGGACTTCGAGGGCCTGTGGCAACCAGAGTGGTACGACGACACCACCACCTTCGCCCAAGCCACACCCGTCACCGTCACCGCCTCGACCATCACCGCAGGCATCA
>JALRGF010000534.1 GCA_023253495.1 Verrucomicrobiales bacterium | reverse complement strand
AGCTGCTGCGGGTGATCGGCGGCGCCTCAAAGCGCAGACCGGTCAGCGTGCCGTCCGCTTTCACTTCACGGGTGGCGACCGGCCGTCCGTTGACAATCAGCTCGACCGGCACCGTGGCCACTCCCTCCCGGCGGACCGCCGCCGTGACCGTGAAATACCCATCCCCGGACCGCGCAAAATCCATCAGATGCGCCGTGCCGTCGCTGACATAACTCCGCCCGTCCTGCACCCCCTGCACCCACCGGTCATAGTCCAGCGCCCCGTCCAGCTTGACATAGACCCGCCCCATGCCGACCCGCTCACCGGAAATACACGGGAAATCAGTCTCGCCGCTGGCCACCACCTCAAAACCGCAGTTCAGGGCGTGGTACCACATGTTCCACTCGGCCACCCGGTCGGTATCCATCGTGGAAATAAAATCGATGGCCGGCAGCTCGCGGCCGTCCGGCCCCGGCACGCGGTGGGTGATGTTCATCACAAATTCGTTGGCGCCGATGCCATCGTAAGCCGGCAGATCAAAATTCGGCAGGCGGTGCGGGCCGTCGGCACCCGCCGTACGGCCTATAATCGTGGTCAGCCCGTTGCCGCTGTGGGCCGGTCCGGTCACCGCCCCCTGGCGCTTCGCCCAGCGCAGCGTGTTCAGCCCGAGCGTCGGCCAATGGTCCTTGGAGTCGCCGCCGGGAGGAATCTGGTCGCGCAGGCGCAGCAAGTTGAGGTGCCCGGATTCATGCGACCCGAACCCGCTCACCTCGACATCATAACGCAGCAGGTACGGATGACGGCTGACGTCGTCCGGCCGGCCGGTGAAAAACTGCTTCTGGAAATCAAAACACGGCCCCCAGGTCAGGCAGCATCCGATTTTGACATCCTCCCCCATGATGTGCCGCAGCATGTCGGCCGGCATGATCCCCTGGCTCGGGCTCTCGTAATGCAGGCAGCCGGCCGCATGAATATGGTGGTCACCGCTCCAGTACCCGTGCTTGTCGGTGTCGATCCACCGCGCCACCCGGTACGCCAGGGTGACCGGCGTTTCACCGACGACCACGGTTTTGACTTCGGGAATGCTTTCGGGCCCGTGCGAACACCGCACCGTGAACACACCCCGCGGCAACCGCACCGTCTCCCCGGTCTCCCGGTAAATCTGCGTCTGGAAAAACATGTCCGGAGCCCGCCGCTTCGGCTGAGCCGGGTACACCCGGCCCTGCCCATCACGGATTTCAAAAGCCCCCATGCACGGCTCTCCGTCCGCATCCGTCACCTCAAACCGCACTTCGGTCGACGGCACCACCCGCCCTGCCAGCGGTGCCGTCGCCCAGCCCGCCGCCTCACCGCCCTGAGCCTCGCCAACCGCAAACTCCAGCACCCCGGATTTGTCCCCCGGCTGCGATCCGTAGATCTGCACCAGCCGGTACTCGAGCCCGAGGCCGCTCAACGTGGCCGCCAGCGGCCGCCCCTCAAAAACCGACAGCCCCATCCACCGGTCATCAACCTCCTCGGCCGGTCCGTGCGGGATCGGCTTCGCCTGCGGGCTCTCGATCCGCAGCCGCCCGGTCAGCCCGGCCCCGTTGATCACCTTGACGAGGAGCGTGCGCCAACCGTTCTCCTCAAGAATTACCGGCTCGCCGCGCGGCCGCGCCATCACCATGCCGTCCGCCCCGACGACCACTGCCGCCACACACAAAGGATCCAGCTCCGCCTCGGTCGCCCGCGTGATCACCGCATCCTCCGCCTCCCCCGCCAACGCCTCCAACCGCGCCCGACGCCCGGCGTCCAGCGGCGCCCCCACACTCTCCAATGCCTCGATCAGCCGACCGGTATGCAACAACAACGGCTGCGCCTCCACCACCGCCGCCTCCGGCAGCACCGCCCAGGCACTCGGAGTGCCCACCACACTCAACACACCCGCAAAAAACCAGGAGAAAGAGAAATTCATGTCGGTCACGGCAGCCAAAGCCGCATCTTCCACGAAGCCCCGCCACAATGGCAAGACATTCCCGCTCCCGCCGCGCGCCCCGCGTCCTCCCCCCGCCATCCCGCTCCCGCCATCCCGCCACTGCAACGTCTCCGCGTCATGGCCGCCACCGGAAAGACCCAGGCACCGAAACGCTTGCCGTCCGATCCGCCGTGTGGCTATCGTCGTCCTTCAACCGATGTCCCACGCCCACGGCAACCCGCGCCCGATCGAACCGCGCCTCGCCCCGCGCTTCCACGCCCTGCTCGCCGCCCACCCGCCCCAGCCCGACCATCCGCGCACCGAAGAACGCGCCGAGGCCCTGCTCGCCGATGCCATTCAATGGCGCGCCTCCGACGTCCACATCGAACCGTCCACCACCGAAACCCGCCTGCGCTTCCGCGTCGATGGCGTGCTCCACGACGTCGCCACCATACCCGTCTTCTCCGGCCACCGCCTCAGCGCGTTTTTCAAGACGCTCGCACAGATCGACGCCCTCGCCCTCGCCCGCCCCGAACACGGCCACGGACGCATGGAGGCCGCCGGCACCATGGTCGAACTGCGCACCACCGTGGCCCCGACCGTCTCCGGAGAAATGCTCGGCATGCGGCTGCTCGACACCAACCGCCCCCTGCTGCGGCTCGATGACATCGGCATGTCCGATCCCGATCAGCAGACGCTGCAGATGTGGCTGGAAAGCATGCAGGGAATGCTGCTGGTCGGCGGTCCGGTCGGCTCCGGCAAAACGTCCACCCTCTACGCCCTGCTCCACGAACTGCAGAAACTCCCCCGCAGCATCCTCACCGTCGAGGATCCCGTGGAAAGCCGACTCGACGGCATCACCCAGATCGAGGTCAACCCGAAACGAGGCCTGCTCTTCGCTGACGCCATCCGCGCCATGCTGCGTCTGGATCCGGATTTCCTGCTCGTCGGGGAAATCCGCGACCCGGAAAGCGCCCACGTCGCCATCACCGCCGCCGGCAGTGGCCACGCCCTGCTTTCCACTATCCACGCCCGCGACGCCGTCGGCACCGTGACCACCCTGCGCAACGTCGGCGCCCGCGACTGGGAAATCGCCGCCGCGCTCGAGGTCGGCATCTCCCAACGGCTCGTGCGCCGGCTCTGTATGTCCTGCCGCACCGACGCCCCCGCCACCGAGGAGGAACAAGCATGCTTCGCCGCCATCGGCGAAGCGCCCCCCGCCACCCTGTTCACCGCCCGCGGCTGCAACGCCTGCGCCGGCACCGGGTTCTCCGGCCGCCTCGGCATCTTCGAACTGTGGCGCGTCGACGCCGCCGCCCGCCAGCTCATCGCCGAGGGCACCGATGACCTCATCCTCGCCCGCCACGCCCTCCGCCACGGCCTGCACCCGCTCCTCCACGACGCCCTCGCCAAGGTGGCCGAAGGCCGGACGTCGCTCGCGGAAATCAGGGCGGTCTCCGCCGAAGGCAGCCGCGCCTCGACCGCCTACGCCGTCAGCTGACCGGCAATTAAAACGTCTGGATGACCAGACCGCTGCGCAGCTTCGGCTCAAACCACGTACTCTTCGGTGGCATGATCTGACCGGCGTCGGAAATAGCCATCAACTGGTCCACCGTCGTCGGATACATCGAAAACGCGCACGCCGCCCGCCCCTCGTTCACCCGCTGCTCCAAGGCCTCCGGCCCCCGGATGCCCCCGATGAAATCAATCCGCTCGCTCGTCCGCGGGTCGTCAATGCCGAGAATCGGCCCGAGCACGCGCGCCTGCAGGACACTGACGTCCAGGGCATCGACCGGGCTGGCCGTCGGATCCGGCGCCCAGCTCAGGGCATACCACCGTCCTCCGCCCAGATACAGATGCACGGAACGCGGTGCCGCCGGCTGTTTGCCGTCGGTCGGTGTCACCGCCATGCCCGCGGCCGCAATGGCCGCGAGCAGCGAATCGGCGGTATGCCCGTGCAGATCGAGCACCGCGCGGTTGTACGGAAGAATCCGCAGCTGGCTGGCCGGAAAGAGCACTCCGAGAAACCAGTTGTAGTCTTCCTCGCCGGTGTGGGCCGGATTTCGGGAGCGCCGCTCGCCACCCACCCGCGCCGCGCTCGCACTGCGATGATGACCGTCGGCCACATACGCGCACGGCACCTCCCGCGCAAACAACGCCGCCAACCGCGACGCCCGCTCGCCGGTCACCCGCCACACCGCATGGCCAATCCCGTCGTCCGCCACAAAATCAAAAAGCGGTCGCTCCGCCCCCGTCACCTCGCGCTCAATCGCATCAACCGCCGCATCGTCCCGGTACGTCAGAAAGACCGGCCCGGTGTGCGCCGACAAGGTGTCCACCAGCCGGGTGCGGTCGTCCTCCTTCACCTGACGCGTCTTCTCGTGCTTTTTGATCAGGTCGTTTTCATAGTCTTCGATGTGGCAGCCGGCGATCAGACCGGTCTGCGTGTGACCCCCCATCGTCTGACGGTAAAAATACACCGCCGGCTCCACTTCCCGCACCAGCACCCCGTCCGCCTGCAACCGACGGAAATTCTCCCGCGCTTTCGCATACACCGCATCATCATAGGCATCCACCGTCTCCGGCAGATCAATCTCAGCCCGATCGACATGCAGCAGGCTGTATGGTTTGCCAGCCGCCAGCGCGGCCGCCTCGGCGCGGTCGACAACATCGTAAGGCACTGCCGCCACCTCCACGACATGCTGTGGAGCGGGAACCAGACCGAGAATGGGTTTGAGGCGCATCGGGAAATCAGGGGTAATGAAGAAAAGGACCGATACATGGACCGCCCGCCGCCGGTGGCAACGAGGATTTGCCGGCGCACCGGAGCCCTTGAAAAAAGTGAGGCGCGATCGCGCAATCCGGGTTAACGTCACGACTCTTATGATTCCATCCATCCGCGGCCTGCGCGCCGCCTTTGCCGTGGCTGCCCTGCTGGGCGGTCTTCCCTCCACCCTGTTGGCCGCCGGCGAAGGCTGGATGAACGACTGGGAAGCCGCCAAAAAACTGGCCGCTGATCAGAAGAAGGATCTGCTGATTGATTTCACCGGATCCGACTGGTGCGGCTGGTGCAAGAAACTCGACAAGGAGGTCTTCAGCGAGGACGCCTTCAAAGCCGCCGCCAAGGACAAATACGTGCTCGTCGCCCTCGACTTCCCCCAGCAGAAGGAACTGCCGGAAGCCGAAAAGGAACAGAATGCCAAGCTCCAGGCCGAGTTCGCCGTCGAAGGATTTCCGACCATCTTCATTGCTGACGCGCAGGGTCGCCCGTTCGCCCGGACCGGCTACCAGCCGGGGGGAGCTGAAGCCTACGTCAAACACCTCGGCGAACTCGGCGCGGCCAAGACCAAACGCGACGAAGCCATGGCCGCCGCCGCCAAGGCCGACGGGCTCGAAAAAGCCAAGGCCCTCAAGGCCGCACTCGACAGCCTGCCCGATGACCTCGGCATGCTCGGCGCCTACGCCGGCGTCATGGAGGAAATCAAGGCGCTCGACACCGCGGACACCCTCGGGCTCGCCAAGGCGGCCGCCGCCCGCAAGGCGATCGGCGACCTCGAACAGGAACTCGCCGGGCTGATGCGCGGCGGCAAACGCGACGAAATCCCGGCCCGCGTCGACGCCTTCATCGCTCAAAACGACCTCGAAGGCGAAACGCTGCAAAAGGTCCACTTCATGAAACTCATGAGCGTCGATCAGTCGAACCTCGAAAAGGCCGATGCCATCCTCGACGCCATCATCAAGGTGGACGCCACTACCCAGGTCGGCCGCCAGGCCGCTTCCATCAAGGAACGCCTTGCCGCCATGCGCGCCGCTCAGGCTGCTGAAGCCAAAGACGGCGACGCCCCGAAAAAACCCGCTCCCGGAAGCAAGAAGAAGGACGACAGCGAACAGTCGGCCCAGTAATCCGGGACACCTCCGGCGGCCCGGCCTCCGCTCTCCCCACTCTCTCTTAAGCTGCTTGATGCGGGCTCCGTTTCGACGGAGCCCGCTTTTTTTGGGTTCGTCACTGCCCGTCCGGCTCGCGGACGAGCGGCGCGCGCACCATCAGCAACCTTCGTTTCGCCCCTGCCGCCCAGCTGCCGGCTGACCAGAGTTCGCCCACCAGGACATCAGGCATCGGATCCGGCTCCTCGACCAACGCCAGATCCAGCCGGACCGCCCCGCCGGGCCGCGCATGGCGCACCGGCTCGACAT
>JALRGF010000438.1 GCA_023253495.1 Verrucomicrobiales bacterium | reverse complement strand
TGTTCACACCTTCGAGAAGAATTTCAGGTTTGAGTCCTGACCTTCTCTTCCTCTTCTGGGTTCGAATAAGGTGGAGAAGTACGGACGTGGCGTGTTCCGCGGGTCGTTCCACGATGGCGGAGAAGGTGGAAAACGGGGGGAGGAACTGGGGAGGAATGTGGAGCGACCGGGCTGGGGCTGGAGAAACCGGAGTTATTCTCACGAATGGGAGAGTGATTCGGATGGTTTTTCACCGTGGGGTCGGGTGGGCACGGGCCGGAGACGGGCCGGAACGCTTGGCTGACTGGCGGCGAGGTGGCGGACGGTCGGGTGGGCGAGGGCTTCGCGGGCGGCGGCGGTTTCGGCGAGTTTTTTGCTGGTGCCCTGGCCGATCCCGAGCGGCTCGCCCTGCCAGAAGACGCGGGCGACAAATTCCTTGCGGTGATCCGGGCCGCGGGCGTCGAGCATTTCGTAGGTCGGGCTGGGGGCGCCGGTGGCCTGGAGGATTTCCTGGAGCCGCCCTTTGGGGTTCAGGTGGTCCAGATCGAGGTCGAGACTGGCGATCTCCTCATGGCAGAGGCGGAGGACGACCTCGGTGGCCTGGTCCAATCCGGAGTCGAGGTAGACGGCTCCGACAAGGGCTTCGACGGCATCGGCCAGGGTAGAGGCGCGTTCGCGTCCGCCCGAGGCGTCCTCGCCCTTGCCCATCATGAGAAAGGCGCCGAGACCGAGGCGTTCAGCGTAGCGTTGCAGGGCGGTGCGCGAGACCAGCTGGGAGCGCAGTTTGGTCAGGCTGCCTTCGTTGAGCCGCGGGAAAAGCAGGAAGATCTTCCGGGTCAGAATGAGCTGGAGCACGGCGTCGCCGAGGAACTCGAGCCGCTGGTTGTCGAAGTGCGGTCCCTGGGTTTCGTAAGCCAGGCTGGGATGGGTCAGCGCCTCGGCCAGCAACCTCGGGTTCTTGAAAGCGTATTGAATGCGGGCTTCGAGCGCCTCCATGCGGGACAGAGCGTAAAAGGATCCGGGGCCTGGTCAGGTGGAGACGGTGCGCCTGAAGGAGCTGAGGCGCCTGAGGCGCGGCGGGAAAATCTGGGGTGACCGACGGGGCTCGAACCCGCAACAACCAGAATCACAATCTGGGACTCTACCATTGAGCTACGGTCACCGTGTGGGTGGCTGAACCGGAACTGTGGCATGCTTTGGGGAGGGATGCCACTTTTTTTCGCGGGTGACCGGCGGGGATTGTGTCCGCTGCTCACGGCACACTGCCCGACCTCTGGCTATGGTCTGTCATCGCTGCGGGCGTGCTGACAGTGTACCGGCGCGAGTCGGAATCGGCGGAGGTGGACAGACGGTGTGCTTCCGGGCAGAGTGGGTGGATGATTTCCGTGAGTTCGGCGACGGTTTCGGTGTTTGTGGTGGCGGGGAGCCTGACGGTGGCGTTGCGGGGAGCTGAGGTGCCGTTGACGGCGGAGACCTACAATCAATGGAAAGAGGCATTGCCCGGGGGCAGGGTGACGGCGGCGGGGGAGATCAGGGCGCCGTCTGGTTTTGAGGTGCGGTTGGTGCGGACGGCGCGTGATGGGGAGGGGTCGTGGGTGGCGATGGCTTTTGATCCGGCAGGAGAGGTTCTGGTGGCTCGGGAAGACCGGGGGTTGTTGAGAATAGATCCCCGGCGCGGGGAGTCGGGACCGGCGGTGGTGGTGGAAGAAACCTTGGCCGAAGTGCGCGGGTTGCTCTGGGCGCATGGGGCGGTTTATGCCAATGCCAACAATGCGCACGGGCTGTACCGGTTGCGCGACAGCGATGGGGACGGGCGGTTTGAGGATGTGGACTTGATGCAGCGGACGCCGGGCGGGGTGGGGCACGGGCGTAATCAGCTGGCGCTCGGGCCGGACGGCTTGATTTATTCGATTCACGGCGACGACGTGATGCCGCCTGACGACGGGTTTACGCGGGGATCGGATCCGGTGGGCGCGGCGGATGACCGGTGGTTGCCTCTGGCCTGGGATCGATTCAACTGGAGCGATGCCGTGCGGCCGCCGGCCGGCCATGTGGTGCGCCTGGATGCCGAGGCCGGGCGCTGGGAGCTGGTCTGCGGCGGGTTGCGCAACCCGTTTGGCATCGCCTTCAATGAAGACGGCGAGATGTTCACTTATGATGCCGACATCGAATGGGATGTCGGGTTGCCGTGGTATCGTCCGACCCGGGTGCTGCACCTTGTGCGCGGCGCGGATTACGGATGGCGCGGCGGCTCGCGGGCCCAGCCGGCGTGGATGCCCGACACCGCGCCGCCCGCGGTTGACATCGGCAAAGGCTCGCCGACCGCCATTGCCTTCGGAACCCGCAGCCGGTTTCCGGAGCGGTGGCGGCGCGCTCTCTTCATCATGGATTGGGCGTACGGCGTGATTTATGCGGTGGATCTGCAGCCACGCGGTGCCACCTATGAAGGCACCGCCCGCGTTTTTCTGCAGGGCCGGCCGCTCAATGTGACCGGGCTTGATTTCGGTCCTGATGGCGCGCTGTATTTTGTGACCGGGGGGCGGCGGACGCAGTCAGCCTTGTACCGGGTGGCGTGGGTCGGGGGTGAGGGACGCGAGGGGGAAGAGGAAGAGGGACGAAAGACTCGCGACAGCCATGAGGAAAGCGGAGGCCATGAGGAAAGGCGGGCGTTGCGGCGGCGGTTGGAGCGTTTGGGGGTGTCCGGCGACGCGAGGCGGTCGGTCCAGGAAGCCTGGCCGCATCTGGGACATGAAGACGCGTGGATCCGTCAGGCGGCGCGGTTGGCGGTGGAGGCGCAGCCGCCGGCGGTCTGGGTGGACCGGGCGCTGGTCGAGCCGCCGTCGACCGCCGCGCTGACCGCGTTGATGGCGGCGGCGCGCGTCGGGGGTGCGGCCGTGCAGCCGGCGGTGCGGGCGCGGCTGCTGGCGGTGGCCGCGGGCGACCTGGGCGAGGTCGATGCTCTTCTGTGGCTGCGCGGATTTCAGGTCAGTGTGTTGCGCCATCAACCGCTGGCGGAGTCGGAGCGCACTGCATGGGCGGACCGGCTGATGGCGGCGTGGCCGCATCGGTCGCCGCAAGTCAACCGCCTGCTCTGCGAAACTCTGTGCGCCCTGGAGGAACCGCGGGTGGTGCCGGCAGTGCTCGACCAGTTGCAGGCCGAGCCGCCCCCGACCCAGGAAGACGCGCTGCATGCGTTGCTCAGCCTGCGCGTGGTCCGCCGCGGCTGGACCGTGGAAACCCGGCGCACCTACCTCCGCTGGCTGGCGCGGGCGCGCTCGACATTTACCGGAGCCGCCGCGCTTCCGACCACCCTCAACCACCTGCGGGCAGAAGTGGAAGCCGGCCTGAGTGACACCGAGCGGCGCGAACTGACCCCGGAATTGGCGGCGATCGATGCGGCCGGTGCGCCAGCTCCGCCACCGGTGCAACCGAACCCGCGAGGCTTTCAGAAAGCGTGGGAGACCGGAGAATTTCCGGCGGCCGCGGCCGCCCCGCCGGACGCGGCCCGGGGGCGCCGGTTGTTTGCGGAAGCCGCCTGTTCCGCGTGCCATCGCGCGGGCGCGATCGATGCCGTTCAGGCCATCGGTCCCGACCTCACCGAAGTCGGCCAGCGGTTTGACCATCGCAGCCTGATGGAGTCGATGCTCGAGCCGTGGAAAGTGGTCGCACCTCAGTACCGGGTGGTTTCGGTGAGCACCCGGGAAGGTACGATTCACGAAGGACCGGTGATCGCCGAGGACGAAACGACCCTGACCGTGGCCACCAATCCGGTCGATCCCGGGTCGCGGGCCCGGGTGCCCAAGGCCGAGGTGGTGCGCCTGGTCGAGCGCTCGGCCATGCCCCCCGGTCTGCTCCATACCTTTACGCGCGAGGAAATTCTCGACCTCGCCGCCTGGCTGCAGGCGGGTGCGCCGTGAGCCCGATCGGTTCGGCGGACGATCGCGGCGGACCTCCGTTGTTTTGAGATGGGAATTGGGTTAGGATCATCGCGAGTATGCGCGGATTCCGCACCACCCGCGCCCGCGCCCGCGGGCAAAGCGCCACGCCGGTCCTGGTTTTCCTCGGGATCGTCGTGATGAGCGTGGTTTTTTTTCTGGCGCTCACTCTGCCGCGGGCGCGGCAAACACGTCGTGAAGCCGCCGCGCGGGCCGGGGCGGTGCCGACCGAAACGGTGCCGATCCCCACCGAGAGCAAACGGACCACGCCCTCCGGAGAGGCCGATGGCGGTGCCGGTGCACCGAACGCCGCTGACCGCTCTGCGGGCGTGACGCCGCCGTCGGCCACCGCGCGGTTTGCCAGTCCGCGCTCCTTCATGGAAACCCTCGCGGCTCACCTGAGGTCGGGGGACCTTGCGGCAGCCGAAGCAGCCTTGGGTGGCGCGGCGCTGTCCGCCGCTCAGGCGGGTTTTTTCCGCGCGATTTTCACCACGGCCGGCCTGCAACCGGCGTCGTCAGCGGTGCGCGAGGTCGGCGACGTCGCGGAAATGTCCCGTTGGTCGCTGCGACTGGAAGCCCGGACGCCAGCGCCGGGCGCCGCGGCCGCCGTACCACCACCGAAGCCACCACTGCCGGCGGCCGAACCGCTTGAATTGGAAGTCGACCTGGGGCGCGACGCCGGCCGCGGGTGGCGCGCCGTGGCCGTGCATTTTCCGGATCCGCTCAGACGCGCGGTGGCGGCGGCCTCCGGTACCGGCACGGGCCTGGCGGCCGGGGAGGTGGACGCGGCGGGTGCGGACGACCCAGTGCACAGCGCCCGCCGTTTCCTGCAGGCCGCGCTCCGACAGGACTTTGCGGCCGCGCGCGAGGTGACTGACCCCGATCTGGTCACGCGGAAAAAAGTGGCCGGCCTCTGTATCCTGTTTGAGGAAGCCGCCTACGCGCTGGCCGAGGAACGCCCGTTGAGCGCCACCGCGGCGGGCCCCGATTCCGCCTGGGTGATCGTCAAGGTGAAGTCCGGCCATGACGGCCATGAATCCGACTTCGGCTTGGAAATGCGGCGCCGGGCGGCCGGATCGTGGCAGGTCGCAGGGGTCAATTTTTCCCGTCTCCTGACCGATTACGCGGCCCGCGCCGGGGTCACCGACGGCGTCGCCTACACCCCGATCGTCCGGAATCCTGCCGGCGGCGAATCGCTGGTGGTGTATTTTGATTTCAATGATGCCGGGCTGGTCCCGCGCGCCCGGCGCCAACTGGAAATCGTGGCCAACCTGCTGCGCGACGACCCGCGACGGAAACTCCGGCTCTCCGGCCACGCGGACGCCATCGGGTCGGACACGTACAACCGCCGGTTGTCGGCCGCCCGCGCCCTGGTCGTCAAGGACACGCTGGCTGCACTCGGGGTGGAGCCGGCGCAGATCGTCACTGAAGGCCTGGGCACCTTGCGTCCGCTCGATCCGAATACCAAACCCGACGGCTCCGACAACCCGGAAGGCCGGTCGCGGAACCGGCGCACCGAGATCTATCTGGATTTCTGAGGTGCCCGGTCGCGCGTGGGCCTCAGTCGGTGCCTCGCAAGATTCCCGTGCTGCGAAGATGGCCGAGTGGAGTAAGGTCGCGCCCAGACGATGACCCGGCTTCGACACTTTCAATCCCGATGGGCCCTGCTGGCCGCGCTGCTGCTCGTGCTGACAGCGTGCGGACGGAAGCCCGCGCCCGCCTTCGATCCCGCCCCCTACGAAACCGCGTCGGCCGCCGCCGTGCTGCGGCAGGTGCTGAGCGAGGCGCGAGCCGCCCAGGCCGATGCCAAGGTCGGGGTCATCGTGCTGGGTGAACGTCTGCACGAGTCGTCACCCGCCTTCCGCGCACAATTCAGCGACACCGGCATCACCTGGCATCCCGGCAGCGACCTCACCCAGGTCTGGGTCGGGACAATTGCCCGGGTGATCGAGAAAAAATCGAAACTCCAGCCGCTCCAGCTCCAGGTCGTGAGCGTGACCCGGCGTGATCCGGCCTCGCCGTCGGGCCCCGAGGAAGTGGTCGCCGCATGGGCCTTTGAGGACCGGATGGTCCGCCGGCGGTACCTCGCCACTCCCGGTGCGGATGGCACATGGTCCATCCAGCCGCTGGAAACAATCGACCAGAAACCCGCGCCGAGCCTGTGAGCCCGCGTGGCGTCCGCTTTCCATGGGATTGCCGGCGCGGCGTCCGCGTCCGTTGGTATCTCCGGCGTGGCCACCGGCCCAACCTCCCGGGAGGCGTCGCGCGCGGCGTCCGGAACTCAGGTTGTCCCCTAGCGCCCTGCTGGGCCTACTGTCGACGCGATGATACTGCCGGCGCATGACTCCTGATCCCGCACTCCGCTCTGATCTGCTGTCCGCGGGCCTGCCGACGTTCGTGGTGGTGCTGCTGCCGGTGGTGCTCGGCGCGGTCTGGGCCGCGGCGCATCGGGTCACCGGCCGGTGGCAGCCGGCCGGCCGGTCGCGCGCGGCGCTGGCCGGTGCGTTTGCGTCGCTGGTGGCGGTCGGCGCGCTGGCGCTCTGGGCGCTCTGGCAGGCGGTGGCGCGATTCCTCGTGCTCGAAACTTCATGGTCGCTGCGGACCAGCGCGATCCTCGGTGCCGTGGCCATCGAGACCGTCATCCTGCTTTTCCAGTGGGAAAAAACGATCGTCTCCCGCGGCATGGGCCGGGCGCTGCTCGCGCTCCGGCTGTTCGCGGTCTTCCTTGTCCTCCTTATCCTCGTTCAGCCGGTGCTCGCGTGGACGCAGCAACGCAAGATCGAGCGCCGCGTGGTCGTGCTCGTCGATGACTCGGAATCCATGCAACTGGTCGACCGGCAGGCGACCGCCACCGAAAAAGTCGAGCTCGCCGGATTCCGTCGCGCCGGCCCGGTCGCCACTCGTCCGGCCATCGGAGCGCTGGCCGCCGCCGGTCGCGCGTTTCAGGAATCGCTGGGCCGGGAAATCGAGGCGTGGCCGGCCGCCGGCCCGACCGACCCGGAGTCCGAAAAATCGCTGGTGGCCGCGCGGACGGAGGCCGTCGCTGACCTCGTGACCGCCGGGCGCACGCTGGCGGACCAGGCGGCCGCCGCCGTGGCCGCCACCGGTCCGCTCGCCGGCACCCTCGACGCTACCGGGCGCCGCCTGCTCAATGACCTTGGCAGCGCGCTGCGCGACCGGGTTCCGACGCAATTGCGCGAAGCGCAGGACCAGTTGCCGGCCGGCCGGGTGGCTCCAGTGCGCGACCGTCTGGTGGCCGCGGCCGGCACCGTCCGTGAGGCGGTCGAGGCGCTGCCCGGGCTGGCCGCGCTCGTGGATGCCGCGCTCGTTCAGACACTGAATGACGCTGACCGCCAGGCGCTGGATGCCGCCGCATTTGTCCCCCGCGCCCAGATCGCCCGCGAGGTGCTGACCACGGCGGATCCGGCGACCGGCCGGTCGTTGCTGGAGGAACTCGCGTCGACCTATGACGTGACCGTGATGCGTTTCGGGCGCGAGGCGGTCGAGATGCCTGACCCGGCGGCCGCCCCGGCGCCGGACGACAGCGGATTCCGCCGGCGCACCGACCTCGCCGGCGCGCTCGCGCACACCCTGGAGCGCGTGCCGGCAGAAAGCCTGGCCGGCGTGCTCCTGCTCAGCGACGGCCGCCACAATGGCGACCGTCCGGTCGATGACGCGGCGCGCCGTCTCGGCCTGACCGGTGCGCCGCTGCATGCCGTGGCCATCGGCAGTGCACGCGGGCCGAAAGATGCCGCTTTTCTCAAAGTGGAAGCCCCGTCGTCGATTTACCTCGGCGACCGCCTGAAGATCCGCGCGGAAATCAAGGCTGATGGCCTGCAGGGAGAGCAGCTCAAGGTGGTGCTGCGCCAAGGCGACACCGAGATCGAAAGCCAGACGCTGGCGGTGCCCGAGGAGAACCACCGCACCACCATACGCCTGGCCCACACCCCGCCCGAAAAAGGACTTTTTGCCTACTCGCTGCGCATCGAACCCGTGGACGGCGAGCTTTTCACCGACAACAACGAATGGCCGATCGAGACCGCGGTGACCGACGACCGCACCAACGTGCTGCTGGTCGACAGCGTGCCCCGCTGGGAGTTCCGGTACCTGCGCAACCTGTTCTACGGGCGCGACAAATCCGTGCACCTGCAGTACGTCCTGCTGAACCCGGATGAAATCCGGGAGCAGGCGCCGCTGGCTCCCGTCTTCGCGAGCGCGACCCGCAAATTCGGTGACGCCGAGGCCACGCGGCTGCCCGAGACATTCGAGGAATGGATGAAGTTCGATGTCATCATCCTCGGTGACGTCCCGCCCGCCGCGTTGCCGGCCCAGACGTGGGAGACGCTGGAAAAGGCCGTGGCCGAACGCGGGGCGATGCTCGTCGTGGTCGCCGGACCGCGGGCCATGCCGCACGCCTTCACCAGCGATGTGGCCAGACGCCTGCTGCCGCTGGAATTCACGCCGTCCACCAGCGCGGTTTTTAATGGTCCCGAAGACAGCTTCGCCGTGCGCCTGACCGCCGAAGGCCGCAACTCCCCGATCCTCGCACTCGGAGCCAGTCAGATCGAAACCGCGCAGATCTGGTCGGAGACGCCGGCCTTCATGTGGCGCCAGCCGGTGCGCGCTGCCAAACCCGGTGCCGAAGTGCTCGCCTACGCCGAACCAGCCGGCCAGCGTCCGCCCGCCGCCGGCGCCACCGCCGAAGAACGCCTCGCCGCCTTCGCCCGCCAGCGGCAGTACCAGACCGAGCGCGCCCTGCTCGCCACCAGCCGCTACGGCCTCGGCCGCATCGCCCTTTTCACCACCGACCAGACATGGCGCCTGCGGTACGGCGTCGGCGACACCCACCACCACCGGCTCTGGGGAAACCTGCTGCGCTGGGGGACCACGGAAAACCTGCGCGCCGGCACCGACACCGTGCGCCTCGGCACCGACGCCCTGACCTACGAAACCGGCCAGCCGGTCCGCGTGCTCGCCCGCCTCACCGCCGATGGCTACAAACCCGAAACCAACGCCGATGTCAGCGCCCACGTCTTCGCACCCGACGGCACCCGCGTCGCCACCCGCAAACTGACCTACCGCGAAGGCAGCAGCGGGCTCTATGAAGCCGAACTCGATCCGCTCACCGCTCACGGCCGCTACCGCATCGAACTCACCGGCAGCGACGTCGAACGCCTCCTGCGCACCAGCACCAGCCCCGATCCCAAACCGGACAAGGTCGAAACCCACTTCACCCGGCTCGCCGTGCTCAATCCGGTCGAACTCGGCGACCTCGCCCTCGACGCCGACCAACTCCGCCGGGCCACCACCCTGGCCGGCGGCCGCGTCGTCACTCCGGCCGACGCCATCTCGCTGGCCCGCGCGTTCGGCACCGGCACCAAACGGCTCGAGGAACGCCGCGAATCCACTCTCTGGGACAACTGGCCGCTGCTCAGCCTGCTCCTCGCCGCCCTGACCACGGAATGGCTGCTGCGACGCAAGGCCGGGCTCGCCTGACGGCCGGTTTTGGCGACCGCTTCGTCCCGCTCCTTCACGGAACCGTTCCGGTTGTGTCCACTATCCTTCGGAGACGGCATCAGAGCCTGCGGAGCTGGGTGCTTCCGCTGTCAGAGCGCTCCGCGTCTCCTGCGCCAGACCAGACGATTCCGCCACCCGTCGGCTCTCCCGGGTCAGGCGACCAGCCGGAGCTTGCTGACGCGGCCGCCAGTGACCCACTCGGTGACGAAGATATTGCCGTCCTTGTCGAAGGTGGCGTCGTGGGGATGGACGAACTTGCCGGGCAGCCACTTGGATTTGTGGGCCAGCCCGCGGAAGCCGCCGGTTTCCTTGATGGTTTTGATCCACGCCGGGTCGTCGTTGAGGCGGGCGATGACCTTGCCATCGGGGTCGAGGAAAGCGAGGCGCCCGATGAAGACCTCGGTGCAGAGCATGACGTTGCCGCGGATGTCCAGCGAGGCCGGGCCGTCGATTTCCGGGATGATGGAAAGCGGCTGACCGTCGAGTGAAAAGTACTGGATCCGGTGGTTGCCGCGGTCGCAGACGGCGATTTTGGGAATCCCGTCGCGATCGTCGAACCAATGGCCGTGGGGTGTGCTCAACTGGCCTTGCTCCTTGCCGGCGCCGCCGAAGGTGCAGAGGTAGTTCCCCTGGGCGTCGTAGCGATGGAGGAAGTTGCTGCCATAGCCGTCGCCGACGTGCCAGCCGCCGTCCGGGCAAAAGCTGATATTGGTCGGGTTGTACGGCTGGCCCTGATCGTAGCGATGGGAATCAGGCGGGGGGCCGGCTTCCCAGACGACGTCGCCTTTGACGGTGAGCTTCTGGGCCTTGTTCCATTTTTCCGGGGGCAGGCCGAAATTGTTGGGCGAGAGGTAGATGAAGTCGTCGTTGCCCTCGCGGCGGATGTCGATGCCATGGGCAAACCCTTGGTGCTGGGGGGCCATGGAGCGGACGAATTTACCCTCCGGATCAAACACAAAAATGCTGCCGGGACCGCCTTGATGGGAGATGTAGACGAACCCCTGGCTGTCAAAGGCCACGCCGTGCGTGGCGTCGCCATAGTGGTGGCCGTCGGGAAGCTGGCCCCAATAGTGGTGGCATTCGTATTTGAAGGCGCCCTCGCCGATGACGGGCGTGGCGGAGTCCTCGGCGCGGAGCAGGAGCTGCGGGGCACCGAGCGCGCCGGCGGTGGTGGCCAGGGCGGAGCGGCGAAGGAAAGATCGGCGGTTCATGTCAGATGGCATCGGGGTTGGAGTGAACAGGACGGATAACAATCATCGATGTTGAGCGGAAATGAGCCGGGCGGCAAGCCCGGCGTGCGATCGCGGCGCCGTGTCGCCGTGACACGCCCGCCGCTTACCCACCCGGGAAATCCTGGCTGTCCCGCAGGCGGACCCGGACGCGGAGAAAGCGGTCGGCCGGGCCGGCGGGAGCCACCATTTCAAGCCTCAACCACCCGAGCCCTCCGGGTTCCTCCAGTCGCTCGGGGGCCGACCCGGCGGACGCCACCGGCTCCCACGTCATCAGATCGGCGGACCATTCCGGCTGGATGTCGACGTCTTCGGCCGCCGGATCAATCGGCACGAGAATGACCACGCGTCCGCGGGCGACGGTGAGCGATGGCAGGCGGGCCCGAAAGCGTGCGCACACAGATTCGCCGTGCCGTCGCCATCGTCATCCCCATGGGGATCGCCGGTGAACGACCGGGCATCGGTGCCGCCGGGGGTGCCGCCGGTCACCGTGCTGGCACGCCAGTGGCGCGGGTCCGCGGGGTCGGGCCGGGTGGTCGGCGCGATCAACGACAGGCTGGGCCCGTTGCCATCGGGTGCGACCGGCCACGGCGCAGTGTCGTCATAAGCGAATTCCGCGATGACCGAGCCGTCCCAGGCGCGCAGGCGCAGCGGGCCGCCGCGGTTGTCGAGGCGCGTGCCATTGGCAAAGACGCCGAGCACCCGCACACCGGGCCGGTCGGCGAAATCGGCGGCCCGCGCGACCACCACCGCACGCTCTCCGGGCGCCAGACTGGTGCCCGCGGCAAAGGAAAACTCGATTCCCTGATCAAAGCGCGCCCCGGTCAGGTCGACCGACCCGGCGGAAACATTCATCAGCTCGAGGAACTCGCCGGAGTCATCGGCGCCGCGCGGATTGTAATGGATTTCAGAAATGACGAGGTTGGATGCGCCGGCCGGAGTGCCGATGATGAAGGGGGCCGTGGCCAGGGCGGACCATCGGCCGGTGGCGGACCGGGTGCGCGCGTGGACCACCGCCGAGCGGTCAAGGGTCAGTGGAGCGGTGGCGGCCGGGACCTGCGCGGCCCCGCCCGGAGCGCGCGGGTCGCTTCCGTCGGTGGTGACATGCAGTGTGCCGGTGGCGGTCGGATGATGGGCGATGGAAACCGTCGTCGCCGCCGGCTGCGGCCCGGCCGCCGGTGAGAACACCGGGGGCTGGACATACTGGGTGTCGATCCACGCCGCCCGCTGGACGAGGAAATTTTTCATCGAGGTCAGCCGGCTGGTCCATGAGGCCGCACTGACCCCTTGGGCCACCGCCATTTCGTTGGTGATGCCGGCGGCGAGGGCATCAGCGAGCGCGCTCAGCGCCGGCCCGGCATACGGTCCGCGGCGCAGCTCGAACCACCGGTCGACATACTCCATGAGAAAGTCCGGATCGGCGAAGAGCCGGGGGTACCACAGCTGGTCCTGGCGGAAATACAGCGTGGTGTTCGGGGCGCCGGAAAGATGGTACGCCCCATTGTTGAAGTCCCACATCGGGCCCATGTGCAGCTGGCGGCGGTCCGAGGACACCCATGGATACATGCTGAGCAGCAGGCCGTCGCCCTGGCGCGCGAGGTTGAGCAGCTGGAAGTAGTCGATGAAGTCCCGGGTGTTCAGGTACCGCCGGTATCCGTCGACCGGATCCCGCCAGCGGGCGTTGTCGTAAAGGACGTTTTCAAATTCCCGGAACCACCCTTCGATGGCGGCGCGCTGGACAGTGGTGATCTCGTAGCCGCCGGGGGCCTCGAAGTTGATGAAGGCGTTGTACTGGACCGGCAGGTCGTCGCCGACCGGCGACGGATTGTTGGCCGCGGTCTGGAGGCGCCGGTTCGGTCCCGGGGTGCGGAAAAACTGCGGGCGGGTCGCGCCATTGGGTGCCGGAAAGCCGTCGACCGGTTCAGGGTCCATGCGGTTGATCGTATGGAGCCAGCCGCCGGTCGCTCCGTCGGCCGAGAGCGGCTCGAAATCAAGGCGGTTCGGGTCGCGCTTGACCGCTTCCACCAGCGCATACAGCCCGCGCCGGTCGGCGGGCTCAAGGTCGCCGCCGTCTTCGTTGACATAGACTTCGACGTGCCGGAACGCCGGGGCGTATCGGCCGGTGCGGCGGCTCAGCTCCCAGATAAACGTGTTGAAGATCAGGGTGACGTCGTAGCCGGGATGCGGGTGGTAGAGCACCCAGTCGGACTCCGGCGGCATCCCGAGCGGCGCGATGTCGGTGTCCCGCTCTTGGTCGTCCCACGTCTCCAGCGAATACGGCTGTGGCGACCACGTGGAGGAAAATGCCCCGCGCACCCGCACTCCGGCGCGCGTGGAAAGCGTCGGGGGTGCGACCAGGGCGGCGCGCCCGGTGGCCGCGTCACGATCGTGCAGGTGCATCCGCACCGGCTGGCGGCGGACCTGTTTCAAACCGGCTCCGGTCTGGGTGCCGGTGGTCCATTTTTTGTCCGGCACCGGCCCGGCACCGAAGTTTTCCAGCACGACGATCGGAAGCGGAGAGGTGCGGGTGCGCAGCGCGGCGGAGAGTCGGGTGTAGCCGGCTTCGCGCACCCCGGAAACGCGCCCGCCGGCCGCCACCGCGACGGCGCGCACCCGCGTGGTGCGCTCAACCGTCAGCGGCCCGGACCAGAGGCGTCCGGCCCCCGGCCCCGGCACGCCACCATCGGTCGTGAATACCACCAGCGCCTCCGGCGTCGGCGTGGTCACGTCCAGCGCGAACGCCTCGGCGAACGTCCGCGAAGCCACCGAAAATACCGGGGGCTCCGGATCGGTCAGGGGCCCGTCATCCACCGCCCCGAGCAAGGCCACTTCCAGCATCGGCCGCGCCGGAGCATTCGAACCGATCCGCAGCACGGCCGGTTCACCGCCGGCATGCGCGCCCGGGCGATAGGTCACCACGATTTCTCCTGCCGCTCCCGCCACCAGCGGCCCGGGCACGGCATCAATCCGATAGCGCGCCGCCCCGGGGCCGGCGAGCGTGACCGGCCCAAGCGCCAACGGCTCATCCAATCCCTCATTGCGCACCGCCACCCGGCGCTCAACCGCCCCCGGATCAACCGGATGCCGGCCGAAATCGATCCACCCCGAAGCCACGGCGATCACCGGGTGTCGCGGGATTTCCGTGGTGCCCAGAAACCGGATTTCCCCCAGGCCAACCCGCTCCCCACCCGAGGCGCCCGCACTGCCGTGATGGTTGTCCGTGATCGTCAGGCGCACCGCATCGGCCTGACGCATCGGAAACGCCAGCACCTCCGAGGCCCGCCCGGTGCGCGCATGCGTCAGCGTCACCGCCCCGCCCCACGTCACCCCGCCATCCACCGAAAACTCAGCCACCAGCACCTTCGCCTCGTTGTTGTTCGGTGCCGTCACCACCGGATACCCCCAGACCACCAGCGCATTTAACGCAAACGCACGTCCCAGCCCAAAGGTGAGGACCGGCGGCGGCTTGGGCACCGCAAACCAGTCGGGTCCCGCCGCCGCCGTCAGCCAGGTCGTGCCCGCCCCCGCACTGGCATGCGTGACCATGCCCAACGTGCCCGCTGTCGGCACCGCACTCAGCCCCCCACCATTGATCAGGTTCGCCGCCGGATAATAATCCGTCGCCGCCGTGGACGACACCACGGTAGTCGGCACCACCACCTCCTGCGCCCGCCCGGGAACGGCGGCCCCGCCCGCCGCCACCACCCAGACTGCGGCCACCGCCCACCGCCCGACCGCGCGCTGGCGCCACTGGCCGTCCGGGCCGCCCCTCAGGTTGTTTCTTTCCGGGATGCTCATCCGTGCCTCATCATGCACGATGCGGAGCCGGCCCGCCCGCTATTTTGTCCGCCGGCGGTGTCACCCCGGTGACGCGCCCAACAACCCGCGAGGGCGGAACTTCCATGCTTCTCCACCGCCAGTCTTCCACCACCCACCGCACATGCAAACCGTTGCGTTTCGCGCACGTCCGCGCATGATGCGGATCCGCCAGTTGCCACTGCATCCTGACTCCACGACGCCCCGCCATGAGCACCGCCACCGCCACCCCGAGCCAGCTCGACCAGCTGAAGAAGTTCACCATCGTCGTTGCCGACACCGGTGACTTCGAGGCGATGAAGCAGTTCAAGCCGCAGGACGCCACCACCAACCCATCGCTCATCCTCCAGGCGTCCCAGAAACCGGAATACCGCCCGCTGGTGGATCAGGCGGTCGCCGAACATCGCCACAGCCCGCTCGCCGGTGATACCCTCGTCGAGAGCGTCATCGACCGCATCCTCATTCTCTTCGGTCAGGAAATCCTCAAGATCGTCCCCGGTCGCGTCTCGACCGAGGTCGACGCCCGGCTCTCCTTCGACGCCGAGGCCACCATCGCCAAGGCCCGCAAGCTGATCGCCGACTACGCCGCCGCCGGCACCCCCAAGGAACGCGTGCTCATCAAAATCGCCTCGACCTGGGAAGGCATCCAGGCCGCCAAGGTGCTGCAGAAGGAAGGCATCAACTGCAACCTCACCCTGCTCTTTTCCCTGGTCCAGGCGGTGGCCTGCGCCGAGGGCGGCATCAAACTGATCTCGCCATTCGTCGGTCGCATCTACGACTGGTACAAAAAAAGCACCGGCATCGAATATACCGGCGCCGACGACCCGGGCGTGCAGTCGGTGCGCACCGTCTACAACTATTACAAGAAATTCGGCCACTCCACCGAGGTCATGGGCGCCAGTTTCCGCAACACCAGTCAGATCATTGAGCTCGCCGGGTGCGACCTGCTCACCATCTCTCCGGGACTGCTGGAAAAACTCGCCGCCAGCAGCGAACCGCTCACCCGCAAACTCGACGCCGAGGCCGCCCGGACGCTCGAAATCGAGCGCGTTCCCTGCGACGAAAAAAGCTTCCGCTACCGGCTCAACGACGACGCCATGGCCACCGAAAAAACCGCCGAAGGCATCCGCGCGTTCGCCCAGGACATCATCAAGCTCGAAGGGCTGGTCCGCGCCGCCCTCGCCTGAAAAACCCGCGGCCACCCCGATGCTCCCCGCGCTGGACCTCCGGATCGACGGGCCGGCTGTCACCGTGCCCGCCTTCCAGCTGGCGGACGGCTCGGGACCACCACGCCAGGCGACCACCGCCCGCGTGCAGGCGACCGCCGAGGCCCTGACCTTCGGCTTCCGTTGCGCCGACCGCGACGCCTGGGGCACGCTCAAAGGACGCGACGCGCCGGTTTACAAGGAGGAATGCGTCGAAGTATTTCTCGCCCCAGGGCTCGACGATCCGATGGATTATTTCGAATTCGAACTCAGCCCGCTCGGCACGTTCTTCGACGCCCGCATCCACAATCCCACCGGCCGCCGCGAAAGCATGAGCGCCGACCTCGACTGGCAGGCGAAGGGCGCCACCTGGAAAGCCCGCATCGATCGCCCCAAGTCTCTCTGGTCAGCAGAAATCCGGCTGACCTGGGCCGGCCTGGGAATCTCCGACCCGGCCCGCCTCCCCCGCACCTGGCGCCTCAATCTCTATCGCATCGACCGCCCCCGCGACGGCTCACCGCCCGAATACTCGTGCTGGTCGCCCACCCTCGCCAGCCCGCCGAATTTCCACCTCCCGGCACGCTTCGGGACGCTGCGGCTGCGCTGAGTCCCCGCCCGGGGCCGCCCCTGCGCCTCCGACTTCGGCGCAAGAATCACCCTCTCCGCCGCGTTGGTCGTGGTCCCCTGCATGCGCGCCTTCCTCCGTCTCTGTGCCACCTTTTGCGCCGATCGCCTCACCCTCCAGGAACGATGGCTGGTCGTCGCCTTCCTCGGCATCTGCGTCCTCGGCTCCCTCGTGAAATACGCTCGCGCCCGCCCCGAATCGCTCCCATTGTCACCCGTTCTCTCCCGACCCGCCCTCACCCCTTCCACCGAAGACCCGACATGAACCAGAGACCGACATTTCACGAGGGCGTGCTGCTCTGCCTGACGCGGGATGCCCGATACCCCAGGGAAGCCTACGCCCTGGTCCGGGATGCCCTCGACCACGCGCAGAAACGCCTCGCTGCCCGCGACAAACGCCGCGCCGTCGGCCACCTCAACGGACCGGAGATCCTCGACGGCTTCCGTGACCTCGCCCTCACCCAATTCGGCCCGATGGCCCGCCTTGTGCTCGATACCTGGGGACTGCGCTCAACCCTCGACGTCGGACATATCGTCTTCAATCTCATCGACGCCGAGGTCTTCTCAAAGTCTGATGAAGACCGGCTCTCCGATTTCGACAATGTCTTCGATTTCGACGAGGCCTTTGACGCCCCGTTCCGCCCGGCGCCCGAGGGATCCCATCCGCCCGCGCCGTCCGCCACGCGGCCACTCTGAACGACACCGGGGCATCGCCCCCCCGCCCGCGATTTCCCTCCTCCGATTCCTCCCGCACCCGGCCCGATCGGACGCGGCCACTGCCACCCCCCGCCCCGTCCGCGCTCACGGTCGGGCCACCCGCAGCTTCCCGACCGCCGCGGTCAGAGCCTCCACCGCCACGTCGATTTCTTCATCGGTGGTCGTGCGCGCCAGCGACACCCGCAGCGTCTCGCGGGCCGGACGGGAACTCAGGCCCATCGCGGTCAGAACATGGCTCGGTTTGATCGAGCCGGTGGCGCAAGCCGATCCGCTGCTCACACACACCCCGCGGGTGTCCAGCAACAGGATGGCCCCCTGGGCATCCACGCCGTCCATGCGGAAATTGCTCGTGTTCGGCAGACGCGGCGCCCCGGCCGCATGCACATGCATCCCGCTCACCCGTTGCGCCAGATCTCTCTCAAACCGATCGCGGCGCGCCGCCAGCGCCCCGCGGTCCGCCTCAAGGTGCCGGCGGGCCGCTTCCGCCGCCGCCCCCATCCCGACGATGCCGGGCACGTTCAGTGTGCCGCTGCGCCGCCCGCCTTCCTGGCCGCCGCCGAGTTGCGTCGCCTGAAACCGGGCCCCCCGGTTCACATACAGCACGCCCACCCCTTTGGGGCCATGCAGCTTGTGGGCGCTCAGGCTGGCATAATGCACCCGCAGCCCGGCCAGATCGAGCGGCACTTTGCCGGCGGCCTGGACCGCATCGGTGTGAAACAGGATCCCGCATTCATGCGCCAGCGCCGCCGCCTCAGCCACCGGATGCACCAAGCCGGTCTCGTTGTTCGCCCACATCAATGACACACACGCGGTCCGCCCCGGCCGCAGCGACTCCCGATACGCCCCGAGATCCAACCGGCCCCCGGCATCCACCGGCAAGACCGTCACTTCATACCCACGCGCCACCAACGCCTCGCACGTCCTCAAGGTGGCGTCATGCTCCGTGGCACAGGTCACCACATGGCGTCGGTCCGGATGCAGGGCGACGGCCGAATGCACCGCGGCATGGGTCGATTCCGTGCCGCCACTGGTAAAGACGATTTCCTCCGGCGTCACCCCGAGCAGTCCGGCCACCTGCGCCCGCGCCCGCTCCACCGCCTCCCGCGCCCGCCGCGCAAACCGGTAGCCGCTCGAGGGATTCGCCCAGTTCTCCCGGAAAAACGGCACCATCGCCTCCCACGCCTCCTCACACAGGGGCGTGGTGGCATTGTGATCGAGATAAACCAATTCGGTAGCACCCACAGCTCCTGCCACCGTACCCGCCCCGCCGTCCGCGCCAAGCCCGGATCATTTATCCTTTGTCGCCAGGTCCCATCTGCGCCTTGGGTGGCCCATGCTGGAATCCATTCTGACACTCCTCGACCGCTTCGAGCTCAACGCCTGGAAGGTGGTCGGCCTGCTCGGAGCCGCCCTCTTCGGATGCCGCTGGCTGGTCCAGGCGGCCGCTTCCCGCCGCGCCGGCCGCTCGGTCGTGCCCCCGGTCTTCTGGGTCATCAGCATCACCGGATCACTGATGCAGCTGCTCTACTTCACCTTCTACCGCGTCGACTCCGTGGGCATCATCAACACCCTGCCGCCCTTTCTGGTCAGCGGGTACAACTGCTGGCTGGTCTTCGGCAAGCGCCCGTCTACTGAAGACGGAAAGTGATGCGCGCCTTGTCCTTGTCATAAGGCGACATCTCGAGCTTCACCCGGTCACCAATCACCAACCGGATAAAGCGCTTGCGCATCTTTCCGGAAATGTGGGCCAGCACTTCGTGCTCGGTCCCCTGCAGCTTCACCCGGAACATGGTTCCAGCCAACACCTGCGTCACCGTGCCCTCAAGCTGGATCGCCTGCTCCTTGGTATCCTCCTCATCCGTTTCCGGCCGGGGAGCATACCGCTGAGGGCCACCCGAACGACGGCCGCCCGAAGGACGCCGGCCACCCGGCCGCGATGGACCCCCGCCGGGACGCGAGGGCCCACCACCGGGTCTCGGCGGTCCCCCACCCGGACGCGGCGGACCACCTCCGGGTCTCGGAGGCCCCCCACCCGGCCTCGGTGGTCCCCCTCCCGGACGCGGCGGGCCTCCGCCAGGGCGCGCTGGTCCGCCTCCCGGCCTCGGCGGACCGCCCCCGGGTCGCGGCGGGCCCCCACCGGGACGCGACGGACCTCCGGGACGAAAACCACCACCACCGGGACGAGGAGCATTGGGACGACTGGGCATGCAGAATCGAGGAAAGCGATTACCCTCGATTCGTTTCGACCCGCTGACAACCTCAAATCAGTCGAGCCTCTCCAACCGCCCTCACTCGGCGCGAAAGCTCCCCAACGCCGAGAGTCCGTCCTTGTTCAACAACAGGACCTCGTAGCTCGCCGGATAGACCGCCGCCGCATACGCCTCCAGAATCTTCGGCCCCAACGCCTTGTACTCCCCCATCGGCCGCGGAAACACATACACCGTGAAGCGATCCGGAATCAACAGCACCAGATCATCACCCATGGTGCTCCGGAACATCTCGTAAAACTTCGGCGAAAGCACCACCCCCGCCGTCAGATGACTCTTCCCGCGAAATACCGCCGAGGTCACAAAGCCTTTCCCATCCTTCGTCACTTCCGGCTTCAGCGTGGCGAGCACCCGCGTTGCCGTCGCCTCCGCCTTGCGCGCAAACCCCGCCCAGCTCACCCCAAGGGCCTCAAACTCCGCCTCCGTGTAATAACGAACCCCGCCCAGCCGCGTCTCCTTCCCCGGAACCAGCGCCGTCGCCCGCGCCCCCTTAATCACCTGCTTCACCGCCGGACCATCCATCGGCTCAATCAAGAGACAGAATGTCTCCAGCGCCCCTCCCACCCCCATCCCGGCAAGCCAAAACACCCCCATCAACGCGAGCCAGACACGCCCCCGCACCCCGGTCCGGCGAAGCCGGTCTTCTCTGGTCTTTGCGGCATGTATCATGTCCATACATCGAAACGACCGCTCCCGCCCCCCAAGGAAAGGACCTCGCAGCCTTGCGAAAAACTTCCCGCAGGCCCGGGAAAACTGTCGCGAAATCGTCGATTGACGCTACACTCTCCGCCACCTATGGCAACCTCGTCCACCCCATCCCGCCGGACTCGTTTCTCGCGGAGGATCCCCGACCACGTCACCGACGAACTCGTCAACGTGCTCTCCATCCCGAAAATTTACGAATTCAACGAACTCTTCGGACTGGTCTACGAGAATCTCAAAAAGAGAAATGCCGTCAGCGGAGGAGAGGAAATGCTCCGTCTGCGCGCCTACGAAAAACTCCAGAACCTGGTCGGGCGGAATCTGGTCGAAAAACACATGAAAACCTACCGCGGCCTGCCGGGCATCAAGTCCGCTGCCAGCGTCAACCAACCGAAACCCATGATGAGCCCGATCATGGCCGCCGCTCAGGCCGCCGTGAAGGCCGAGGAGGAAGCCGCCGCCGCCGCCGAACGCGCCGCCGCCAAAGCCGCCGCCAAAGCCGCCCGCACCGCTGCCAAGCCGGCCGCCGCTGCCAAGCCAGTCGCCGCTGCCAAGCCAGTCGCCGCCTCGAAACCAACAGCCAAAAAACCAGCCGTCGTCGCCGCCAAAAAACCCGCCGCCACGGCCAAGGCCCCCGCCAAAGCCAAAGCCACGGCCACGGCAACCAAGCCCGCCGCCGCCAAAGCCGCCCCCAAAGCAAAAACCGCCAAAGCGGCCCCCCCCGCCCGCAAACGCTGAGCTTCCCGGGAAAAACCGGCCTCCTCTTCCGATTCCCGCTGCCGGCTCCCGGCCGCGGGAATTTTTTTGCCCCGCACCCCGGCCCGGATCCCCCGCCGGATCCCCCGCCGCCCGGCCACAGCATACCTGTCCCACCATAGGAGCCCCACGTTTGGCGACGGCGTACCTGTCCCACGGTCAGCGACTCCAGGACATGGAGACAGTTTACCTGTCCAAATATTAAAACCCCATCCGGACAGGCTTTGTGGACAGGTAACATGCGACGTCGGGATATGTGATGTTGCGACTCGATAGCGGGAATGACATCCTGCGACGGCACGTCTGAGCGCATCGGCCTCCGTGGGGATCCAGTTCACGGGGGGCGGAAAGGGCGGGCGGGGGCAAAATTATTTTGGTTCGGAGGGGGAGGCGGGCATACGGTGGCGGCCTGCCATGAAACGAATTCCCTGTCTGCTGGTGGCGGCGCTGGTCGCCTCTGCTCCCTTGGGCCTGTCGGCGCGCGAGTCGGTGTCGAAGCCGGCGGATGTTTTTTTTGAGCGGTACGAAGTGGTGGCGGCGCCGCGGCCGTCGGGTCTGGTGTTGCGACCGGGCGATCGCCTGGCGATTTGCGGCGACTCGATTACCGAGCAGCGGCAGTATAGTGTCTTGCTGGAGGCGTATCTGACGGCGTGTCTGCCGGATCTGGGGGTGACTGTGCGGCAGTACGGGTGGAGCGGGGAGCAGGCGTCCGGGTTCCGCGGGCGGATGGAGAATGATGTGCTGCGATTCCGGCCGACGGTGGCGACGACCTGCTACGGCATGAACGACCATCGGTATGTGCCGTACACGGATGAGATCGGGGCGGCGTATCGGGAGGCTCTGGGCGGGGTGGTCGAGACCTTTCAGCGGGCCGGGGTACGGGTGGTGATCGGGTCGCCTGGCACGATTGCCAGCGTGCCTCACTGGGTGCAGACGGCGACCGGTACGAAGGAGGATTTGAATGACAGCCTGTGCCGTTTGCGGGCGATCGGGATTGAGCTGGCTGAGGCGCGGGGTGCGGGATTTGCGGACGTGTGGTGGCCGATGATGGAAGCCACCTTTGCGGCGCGGAAATATGGTCCGGAGTTCGCGGTGGCCGGCAAAGACGGAGTGCATCCGGACTGGGCCGGCCAGGTGGTGATGGCCTCGGCTTTTCTTGAGGGGTTGGGGGTTCCGGGTGACGTGGGCCTCGTGCAGATTGACGGGGCCACCGGCACAGTGACGGCATCCGCCGGCCACCACGCCGGCGGGTTCCGCGATCATCAGGTGGAGATCACGAGTCGGCGTTGGCCGTTCTGCTCGCCGGACGGGCCGACGGACCGGGACAACTCGATCCGGGCCGGCATGGCGCTGTGCGATTTTGATACGCGGTTCAACCGGTTGATGCTGCGGGTCACGAACCTGGGGT
>JALRGF010000392.1 GCA_023253495.1 Verrucomicrobiales bacterium | reverse complement strand
GAGGGCCTTGAAGCGTTTGACCAGTTCCTGTTGGTCGGCCGCGGTCAGGTCGGAGTCGACGATATCGCGGTGGTACTTCTGATGTTTGAAATCCTCGATGACGACTTCGAAGGGTTCGTGGTCTTCACCCTCGCGCTTTTGCACGCCGAGCACGACGTCGCCGTACATCTGGACGAACCGGCGGTAGCAGTCCCAGGCGAAGCGTTCGTTTTTGGTGGCGTTGGCGAGCGACTGCACGGTGTCGTCGTTCAGGCCGAGGTTGAGGATGGTATCCATCATGCCGGGCATCGAGTCGCGGGCGCCCGAGCGGACGGCGACAAGCAGCGGCATGCCCTTGGCGTCACCGAACTTGCAGCCCATGATTTTTTCCATGTTGGCGACGCCGGCGCGGACCTGGGCCTCGAGGGAGGCGGGGTAGGTTTTTTTGTGCTGGTAGAAGTAGGTGCAGACTTCGGTGCTGATGGTGAAACCGGGAGGCACGGGCAGGCCGATGCGGGTCATTTCGGCCAGGTTGGCGCCTTTGCCGCCGAGCAGGGCTTTTTGTGATCCGTCGCCGTCGGCCTTGCCGGCGCCCCAGGTGTAGACGTATTTGGTGGCTCGGCTCCCGGCTTTGGCGGCGGGTTTTTTGGCGGCTTTCTTGGCAGGCATGGTATGGGTCGCGGTTGGTGCGTGGTTGGGTTGGGATTCCGGCGGTGGCGGCCGCGGCGGCAGCCTGTGCCTCGGGCTGGCGCGGCCGGGCCCCGGATTCGGAAGGGAGGAGACTAGTGCTTCCCCCGAGGCAATCAAACCGGTAAATTCCCGTGGTGGGCGGCGGTTGTGATGAGTTTTTGATCGCGCCGGGCGGGGAACCGGTCTAACGGGCGGATTCCCTGCAATCCATGTTTTTTCAGTCCCTTTTGCCGAGACCGGAGATCGGCGCCAACTCGTTCCTCTTTGATTTTGACGGCACCCGGGTGGTGGTCGATTCCGGGATGCATCCCAAGCATTTCGGGGATGACGCGTTGCCGCTGCACGAGCCGCTGGGTTTTGATGCATTGGACGGGATCGTGCTGACGCATGCGCATCTGGATCATCTGGGGAGCCTGCCGCTTTTGCAGCGGCGGCATCCGCGGACGCCGGTGTTCATGACGGAGGCGACGGCGCATCTTTCAGACATCATGCTGCACAATTCGGTGAACGTGATGACGAGCCAGCGGGAGGAGCTGGGGCTGGTCAACTATCCGTTGTTCACGCATGACGAGGTGAATGAGGCGACGCAGCAGTGGTCGTTGCGCGGGATGAAGCGCGGGTTCGAAATTGGCGACCGCGGGGTGCGGGCGACGTTTTTTGATGCCGGGCATGTGCTGGGGGCGGTGGCGGTGCAGTTTGACACGCCGCGGGGGACGATCCTGCACAGTGGGGACGTGCATTTCGAGGAGCAGTCGATTGCCACGGGTGCGGATCTGCCGCGATCCGGGGTGGACACACTCGTGCTGGAGGCGACGCGCGGGGATTCGCCGCGGGATCCGTCGTATACGCGGGCCGGGGAGGCGCGGCGGCTGGCCGGGGTGATTCGGGAGACATTGAAGCGCGGGGGCAGTGTGCTGATACCGGTGTTTGCGCTGGGCAAGTCCCAGGAAATACTGGTGCTGCTGCATCAGCTGGTGCAATCGGGCGAATTGCCGTCGACGCCGGTGTTTCTGGGAGGATTGAGCACGAAGGTGTGTGCGGCGTATGACGAACTGACGCATCGGGCGACCCGGCTGCACCGGGGTCTGGAGTTGTTGCGGGAGCTGCCGGATCTGCAGTTCAGCGCGCGTCCGAAGCGGGGCAAGGCGCGGGCGCGGTTGCCGTACCGTCCCGGGGCGATTTTCGCTTTGTCCAGTGGCATGATGTCGGAGAACACGGTCTCGAACGAATTCGCGTTCCAGTTTCTCGACAATCCGGCGAACACGTTGTGTTTTGTGGGGTATGCGGACCCGGAGAGCCCGGCCGGCCGGATTCGCAACACGCCGCACGGGTATCCGGTGCGGTTGAATGAGAACCGGGAGGCGGTGGATCTGCGGTGCGGGGTGGAGAGTTTTGATTTCAGCGGGCATTCCGACCGCGAGCGGCTGCGGGAGTACGCGCGGGAGCTGCAGCCGCGGCGGATCATCCTGGTTCATGGTGATCCTCCGGCGCTGGAGTGGTTTCAGCGGACGCTGAGTGCGGATCGGCCCGGCTGCGAAGTGATCATCTCGCAGCCGCACATGCCGATCCCGCTGGGGTGAGCGGGGGTGCCGCGGGAAGCGGGCCGGGGCGGAGAAAGCGGCCGGGCGGCTACCGGAGCAGCCCGGCGTCGCGGAGCGCGGGAAACCGGGTGCGCCAGGCGGCGACGTCGGCGGGATCCAGATCCACGCCGAGCACGGCCTCACGATCGCCGGCCTCGGCGAGCGGGCGGCCCTGAGCGTCGAGGGCCAGGCTGCCACCGGCGTAGGTGTGGGATGGATCGTGGCCGGTGCGGTTGACGCCGATGACGGCGGCCTGGTTTTCGATGGCGCGGGCCATGAGCAGGGTGCGCCAGTGGTGGTGGCGCGGGGACGGCCAGTTGGCGATGACGGTGAGCAGGGTGGCGCCGGCGGCGGTGGCCTGCCGGAAGGTTTCGGGGAACCGGAGGTCGTAGCAGATGAACGGGGCGATGCGGAAGCCGGCCCATTCGAAGATGGTGGTTCCGGTGCCGGCGGGAAACGAGTCGGCTTCGCCGGCCGGGCTGAACGGATGTTGTTTCGAATAGCGGGCGAGGATGCGGCCGTCCGGGGCGACGGCGACGGCCTGGTTGCGCGGGGCGCCGAGCCATTCGGCGACGAGGCCGCCGAGCACGCAGCTCCGGGAGGTGGCGGCCAGTTCGCGGAGGAAGACTTCGGTTTCGCCCCCGGGAGGTTCGGTGGTGGCCTCGACGCGCATGGAGAAGCCGGTGGCAAACATTTCCGGGAGGACGATGAGGGAACCGGGCGGGACCGGGTGGCGGGCGAGCAGGGCGCGGACCCGTTCCCGGGTGGCCGTTTTGTTTTCCCAGACGAGGTCGGGCTGGCAGAGCACGGCGTGCATGGTCAGGCGGGCGGCGTGGCGCTGAGCCGGGAGGCGGTGTCCGGGTGGCGGGTGTGGAAGGCGGCGACCTCGGCCGGCTCCATGACCAGGAAGGCGGTGCTGAGGGCGTCGGAGAGGGCGGCGGTCGGAGCGAAGGCCCAGGCGCGGAGGCGGGCGGTGGAGACCGGGATGCCGGTGCGCGGGTTGATGATGTGGGCGCCCTGGTGGATGAACCCGGAGGCGCTGACGGCGCGTTCGTGCAGCGGCGAGCTCGGGGTGCCCTCGGGACCGGCGTTGACGTACCACGGTTCGCTGCTGAGGGCGTGGCCGCCGGCGAGGATGGTGCTGCCGCCGCCGGTGATGAGGAGAAAGTCCCGGATTTCCCAGTGCGTCCGCAAGAGATCCGCGACGATATCGAGCGCATACCCCTTGCCGAGAGCGCCGAGATCGAATTTCAAATGATCGACGAGCACCCGGACGCGCAGGCCGTCCTCGATGAGTTCGAACTTGTCGCTGCCGCAGCGGGTGCGGGTGATCTCGACTTCGGCGGGGGTCGGGGCGTCGGCGGCGCTGCGGTTTTTCCACAGTTCGTAGAGGGCGCCGATGGCGGCGTCAAAGGCGCCGTCGGTCGCCTGCCAGACGTCCCTGGCGAGAGAGAGACAGTCCCAGGCGGCGAGTCCGACGCTGAGGGTTTCGCCGGCCCGGAGGCGGGCGAGGCGGGCGAGGTCGCTATACGCCTGGAAACGGCTCAATTCGCGCTCGAGGGAATCGATTTCTGCGGCGGCGGCGGCGGCGGCGCCGCTGGCCTGATCGGGGTCACT
>JALRGF010000350.1 GCA_023253495.1 Verrucomicrobiales bacterium | reverse complement strand
GGAGGAATTGCTGAGGATGCCCGGGGACGCCGGCGCGGTGAGCAGGGCAGTGGTGGGCTGCGGTGTCTGGGACGGGAAGGGACGTGAAGGGACGCTGGCCGGGCGGCGGTGCCGGCTGTCATCCGCGATTGATTTCCTTCTTCCGGTTTGCCGGAAATGCGTACTGTGACCCCCCCGCTCCATGAAGCTGATCCCGCGCGAAAAAGACCGTTTGCGCCGCGTTTGCGCGATCCTGCGCGAAGCGGAGCGGCCGGTGCGTATCATGCGGGCGCTGCTCTGGCCGCCGGAGGTGCGGGCGCGGTTTCTGGCCGGCCGCGGCCGGGAGCTGCCGGTCGTCGAGTATCCCGTTTTTGATCCTGCTCCCACGCTGGTGGGGGTGGCCGAGGCGCGGCGGCTCATCACTTCGGACAGCAGTGTGGACGCCTGGCTGACGCGTTTGTGTGAGGCGGTGGCCGGCGGGGCCCGCATGCTTGGCGGGCTGGGGCGTCCGGAGTTTCATGAGGAATCGAGGCGCCTCTTCGGGGTGCCGGGTGATCCGCTGCCGGACGAGGGCACGACGGCGCTCGGGCTGGCGCTGCGGTTCAACGAGGTGCTGGATCATCTGGACACGGGGGTGCTGGTGCCGCCGGCGGATGGGGTGTTGCGGGCGGAGGATCTGGCGGGTCTGATGCGGGAGGCGGTGGTGGAAATGTTCGGGGAGGAGGCGCCGCGGGTGCGGGTGGTCCGCGACCTGATGACGCGGGCGCTGGCCGGTTCACGGCGGATCCGGGTGCGCAAGGGGTCGGTTTTTTCGCGCAAGGAGGCGGAGCAGTTGATCCAGCATGAGGCCGGTGTGCACATTGTGACCTCGCTCAACGGTCGGGCCCAGCCGGACCTGGTGATGCTCGGCGCCGGCCACCCCGGCACCACCCGCACCCAGGAAGGTCTGGCGGTATTTGCCGAATTCATCACCGGAGCGATGGACCCGCACCGGCTCCGGCGGCTGGCTGACCGCGTGTTTGCCATCCAGATGGCCATCGGGGGGGCGGATTTTCTCGACATCTACCGCTATTTCCTGGATCGCACCGGCGACGAGAACCGCGCCTACGACGCGGCCTGGCGGGTGTTCCGGGGGGCGCCGCTGCGGGGCGGCTACCCGCTGACCAAGGACATTGTCTACCTCGATGGCCTGCTGCGGGTGCACAGTTTTCTGCGCAGCGCGGTGAGCAACGGCCGGGCCGACGTCCTGCGGCTGCTGTTCTGCGGCAAGCTCGACCTGCAGGACATTCCCGTGCTCGGCCAGCTGGCCAGCGCCGGCCTGGTGCGCCTGCCGCGGTTTGTGCCGCCGTGGGCCGCCGATCCCGGATATCTGTTCAGCTACCTCGCGTTTTCCAGTTTCCTCAACACGGTCAATCTCCGGAAAGTCAGCAACCACTACCGCGAAATGCTCACCGACGTGCCCGTGGTCAGGCCGTAGCCGCCGACGCCCACGCCGCGGCCAGTCCGGTCTCATCCGCCGATGCGAGCATCACCCGGCGGACCGGCGCGGGAAAGGCGACGGCCTCCCGGTAGACCGGGTCATAATGTTCGGTGAGCAGCGAGCGCACCAGCCCGGGCCAGTCGCCCGCCCGGACGTGCGCCGCCCATGCCTCGATACGCG
>JALRGF010000568.1 GCA_023253495.1 Verrucomicrobiales bacterium | reverse complement strand
GCCATCGAACCATTCAACCGCCCGGGGCGCAGCCGGCTGCACCTCGGGGTGGCGGCGTACGGATTCGGTTCGTACTTCCGCTGGGCGCAGGGAAAAGCGCAGCCGCCGAAGGACAATCGCGCGTCGTGGACGATGGCGGATTTTATCGACTGGTGCGCCGACCACCGGGTGCCGGGAGCCGAGCTGACGAGTTATTATTTTCCGCCGGATGTCGACGACGCTTCCCTGCTCGGGGTGAAGCGGCACGCGTTCCTGCGGGGGGTGCAGATCACGGGGACGGCGATCGGAAACAATTTTGCCCTGCCGAAAGGGGAGAAGCTCGACGCCGAGATTGCCGAGGCCAAGAAGTGGATCGACCGCGCAGCGGTCATGGGGGCGCCGCATGTGCGGGTGTTCGCGGGTGCGAAACCTGCGGATCTGTCCGAGGAGGAGGCCTTTGCGAACTGCCTCGCGGCGTACCAGGAATGCCTCGACCACGCCTCAGCGAAAGGCGTGTTCCTCGGCCTGGAAAACCACGGCGGGATCGTCGACGAGCCGGCCGCGCTGGTGCGGTTGGTGCGCGCCGCCAACGGCCCGTGGACCGGCATCAATTTCGACAGCGGCAACTTCAATACCGAGGACCCGTATGCCGACCTCGCGCTCATCGCGCCGTACGCCGTGAATGTGCAGCTGAAAATCGAGATCCGGCGCCGCGGTGGCGCGGCCGAGCCGGCGGATTTCCCCCGCATCGTCCGCATCCTGCGCGACGCCGGTTACCAGGGGTGGTTCACGCTGGAATACGAAGGCAAGGGCGATCCCTTTGTCGAAATCCCGCCGCTCCTCCAACGGTTGCGCCCGCTGCTCGATTGAGCGTCGCCATCCGCACCGTGCCCCCATTCAACTTTGTCACCGCCATGATCATCACATCCGACTTTCCTCCGGGACGGCACTGCCGGCTGGTGGCCCCGCGGCGCCGCGTTTTTCTTTCCGCGATCCGGCGTGCCCGCGCCGGGGTTGGGGCCACTCTGGCCGCCCTGGCCACCGCCGCCGCCGGCATGGTCGGGACGGGCGCCGTCGTTGCTGTCGCGAGCGCGGCGAGTGCCGCGCGTACCGTGTGTGCTGAGACCGCTGCCGCTGCCGCCACCACTGCCACCGCAGCGACCGACCGACCGCCCAACATCATACTCATTTTCACCGATGACCAGGGCTACGGCGACGTCGGCACTTACGGGGCCAAGGGCTATGCCACGCCGCACCTCGATGGCCTGGCCCGCGACGGCGTGAAATTCACCAACTTCCATGTCGCCCAGGCGGTCTGCTCGGCCTCGCGCGCCGCGCTGCTCACCGGGTGTTACCCGAACCGGATCGGCCTGCACGGCGCGCTCGGACCGAATGCCACCCACGGCCTGCACCCGGACGAGACGACCCTGGCCGAAATCCTCAAAGCGCGCGGTTACGCCACCGGCATGGCCGGCAAATGGCACCTCGGGCACCATGCGCCATTCCTCCCGCACCGCCACGGGTTCGACGAATCGTTCGGCCTGCCGTACTCCAATGACATGTGGCCGAACCACCCGGAGGCCAAACCCGGGTCCTACCCGAACCTGCCACTGCTCGAAAACGGACAAGTGATCGACGACGACGTCACCGCCGCCGACCAGCGCACGCTGACCACCCGGTATACCGAAAAGGCCGTCTCGTTCATCGAACGGCACAAGGACCAGCCGTTCTTCTTTTACCTCGCCCATTCGATGCCCCACGTGCCGCTGTACGTCAGCGGAAAATTCGACGGCAAATCGGAAAGAGGAGCCTACGGCGATGTCGTCATGGAAATCGACTGGTCGGTCGGTGAGGTGCTGGCCGCGCTCGACCGGCACGGGCTCGCCCGCGACACCCTGGTCATTTTCACCACTGACAACGGACCGTGGCTCAGCTACGGCGACCACGCCGGCAGCGCGGGCCCGCTCCGCGAAGGCAAAGGCACCGCCTGGGAAGGCGGAGTGCGCGTCCCCTGCCTGATGCGCTGGCCCGGCCACCTCGCCGCCGGTACGGTCAACGACCGCTTCCTCATGACCATTGATCTGCTGCCGACCGTCGCCGGCCGCGTCGGCGCTCCGCTGCCCGACCGCCCGATCGACGGCCGCGACGTCTGGCCGCTGCTCGCCGGAACGCCGGACGCGGCCCCCCCGCACGACAGCTACGGCCTCTGGTTCGCCCAGAACGAATTGCAGGCGGTCGTCAGCGGGGACGGCCGGTGGAAATTGATGCTGCCCCACCGCTACCGCACCCTGTCCGGCCGCCCCGGCGGCACCGGCGGCGTGCCGGTGCGCTACGAGATGGTCGACCTCAAGGCCCCAGCCCTCTACGACCTCGAGGCCGACCCCTCCGAATCCGCCGACCGCGCCGCCACGCAGCCGGACGTCGTCGCCCGCCTGCTCCGCTTCGCGGATTCCTGGCGCACCGAGCTCGGCGACACCTTGACCGGCCGACCCGCCGGGACCGGCACCCGTCCGCCCGGCCGTCTGGAGTGAGGCGGCGTGGGGGTGGTTGCCCGGGAAGAGCGGGGACCGGGGCGCGGCTTCCGTCAATTGCCCGGTGACAAATGCCCGATATCCGTCACTGGTGCTCCCATGACAATGGACCAGGTGATTGCGGCCGCATTGGCCGAGGATGTGGGCACGGGGGACGTGACCACCGAATGTTTTGTCCCCGCGGAGGAATCGGCACAGGCCCGGATCTTTGCCAAGGAACCCGGAGTGGTGGCCGGCACCGCCGTGGCGGTGGCGGTTTTCCGCGCGGTCGATCCCCGGGTGACCGTGACCGTGGTGAAGCCCGACGGCTCCGCCCTGCTCAAAGGCGACACCGTCCTGGTAGCCAGCGGGCCGACCCGCGCCCTGCTCACCGCGGAACGCACCGCGCTCAATTTCCTGCAGCAGCTCAGCGGAGTGGCCACCCTGACCCGGCGGTACGTCGACGCCGTCGCCGGTACCCGCGCGGTCATTCTCGACACCCGCAAGACGACTCCGGGACTGCGGGAGCTGGAGAAGCAGGCGGTGGCCGCCGGCGGTGGCACCAACCACCGGCGCGGGCTGTACGACGCCGTCATGGTCAAAGACAACCACCTGCTCGCGGAATCGCGTCCGGAAGCACTCCAGCGCGGCATCGACGCCGCCCGCACCCGGCACCCCGGCATCCGCATCGAGCTCGAAGCCGACACCCTCGATCAGGTGCGCGCTTTTCTGAAGCTGGACGGGGTCGATTGGATCCTGCTCGATAACATGCCGCGGGCCCACCTCCGCGAAGCCGTAGCACTGGTCCGGGCGCTGCCGGAGCGGCGGATCAAACTCGAGGCCAGCGGCGGCGTCACCCTCGAAACCGTCCGGCCGATCGCCGAAACCGGCGTCGATTACGTGTCGGTGGGCGCGCTCACCCACTCCGCCCGGGCCCTCGACTTCTCGCTGGAACTGTCCCGCGACTCCCAGGCCACCTGATGGATCCGGTCTTCGCTCACCACCGGCTGGCCGCTTCACTCGCCGGTCAGCGCCTCGGCCACACCGTCGTCTTTCATCCGGAAACAACATCCACCAACGACGTCGCCCGCTCCCTCGCCGAGGCCGGCCACCCGCACGGCGTCACCGTGGTCGCCGACCACCAGACCGCCGGCCGCGGGAGGCGCGGCGCCGAATGGTTCTCGCCGCCCCGCAAAAACCTGCTCCTCTCGGTCGTGCTGCGCCCGTCCGCGCCGCCAGCCGACTGGCCCCGCCTCACCCACCTCGCCGCCCTCGCCGTCTGCGAAGGGGTCGAGGCCGCGCACCCCGGCCTGCACCCGCAGGTCAAATGGCCTAACGATATCTTTTTTTCCGGGCGCAAGGCGGCAGGTCTGCTGCTCGAAAGTGCTTTCCCCGCCCACGGCCCGCCCTTCGCCGTGCTCGGCCTCGGCCTGAACGTGAACCTGACCGCCCGCGACCTGCCGCCGGAACTTCAGAAAACAACCACCTCGCTCGCCCTCGAAACCGGCTCACCCCACCTCCCCCGCGAACCGCTCGCCGCCGCCATCCTCCGCGCCCTCGATCGCCAGCTCAGCCAGCCGGCCCAAACCTTTCCCGCCGTCCTCAACGCCCTCCGCCGCCGCAGCCTGCTGCTCGGCCATCGCATCCGCGCCGGCCTCGGCAGCCGCGAACTCACCGGTGTGGCCGACGACCTCGGCCCCTCCGGCGAATTGATCCTGCAACACGACGACGGCAGCCGCACCTCCCTGACCGCCGTTGAGTACGTCCGGCTCGCCGGATAACCCGGCCGCCCCCCGGGAGAATAAACCCGCTCCCGGTGCGGGAAGAGGGATTTCCGCTTGGTGCGCGAAGGTTCAGAGGAGCGGGACTTTCAATAGTGCCCATTGGTGGATGCGACCGGTGCCGCCGACCGGCGGGAGACAGCCAGCCGACAGGCTGCCCGAAGGATGAGCGGAGCGAGCCAATCCCGCACGCCGGTTGGTGTGGGGGGTGTGACGGGCGCCGTTCCGTCACCCCGACGCGATTATGCCGCAGGTTTGGAATGGTGGCTCTTTGTGCCCACCCCGATAAGTCTCGGTGGCAACATAATCGCGCGCACTTCAACATTATCAAAATCTTCAAAAAACACTTCTTTGAAGGCTTGCGGGCTGAACCGATAATAGTCACCGGGGGCCTCATGAATTTCGAAAGTTATCGTTGCCGTGAAAAACATATCCAGGTATTGATTGGCACTCAATTTACGAACCAAAGGTATTCTTCTGAGGACTGATTTGAATTTCTCCGATTTGTAATACTTGTATCCCGGAGTGCCAATAACAACAACCCCGCCGGGTTTGGTGACTCTCTTGATTTCAGATATCGTTTTCCAGAAATATTTGTCATGCTCAAGCACGGCATTGCAAAGAACCACGTCAAACCTTTCGTCCTCAAATAAAGCCATCGAGTTTGCATTTCCTTGGAGAATCCTGAAATCCATAAACTCATGAGGGCCATCAAGATTTATACCAACCTTCTCTGTTGCCTTTGCCATTGATTTCATACAGAGAAGACTATTGTTTGATGGTACAGCACCGATCTCCAATACAGCACCGGCAATATTCATCTCCGAACAAATCCGCTCAAATTCTTCGTAGATTCTTCTGTGCATGATTTTATCCTGGTTTCGTTGACGGAATAACAGTTAGATTGAGCCCCTGTGTGGATTAATATTTATGGCACGCAGAGGGAAATGCGGAGCAAATCTCTTCCTTCTGAAATGAATTTGCTTTCGGGGTTCGGCGCAGGAGAAGGGGGCGTGGGTCATGGGGAGGCAGGGTGGGCAGGGGTCTGGGGGGAGGGGGGGGTGAAGTGGGCGGGAGAATGGGGTTTGCAGAGTGGTTTTTTTGGACTTGGAAACGAGTGGAGTGGAGGAATGGGCGTGCGGAGGGCGAACAGGCAGCTGAAGGAGGCATAGGAGATCTGGCCCGCCGTGCCAAGGTTTTTGTGGCAGAGGGATTCGTGACGGAGGCCCGGGACGGGAGGCTCAGGACAGGTCAAGGACCAGAGTGCGATCGTCATGGAGGCGGATTTCCTCGGGAATCCGGTGGGTGGAGACGGAGGAAGAATTCGACTGAGGTGAGTGATCCGGTGGCGGCGCTTTCGGAAGACCGGGCGAAGGCGTTTTGGAATGATGAAGACGAATGGACGGTGGTGACCGGGCAGGCAGAGGTGGTGGGCGATCCAGCGGGCGGACTGGAGGGTCCGGCGCCGGTGGCAGACGGGGCAGAGGTGGCGGGCCTCGCCGGTGAAGGCGAGCCGGTGCAGACGAGTCGGGGGAAGCCGGCGGCAAGGTCTCCGCAGCGGCCGAAGGCCTGGACGGCGGCGATGGATTCGGGCCGGAGCGGGCCCATGGTGAGATTGTATCTGAAATTT
>JALRGF010000308.1 GCA_023253495.1 Verrucomicrobiales bacterium | reverse complement strand
CTTCGGCGACGCCGTTGCTCTTGCGGAACGAGAGCCAGTTCGGGTCATTAGCGGCGGGGGCGCCGCTGCCACCGACGGCGCGGGCGAGGATGCCGTCGCGACCCCATTCCGGAGCCGGGGTGCTCGTGCTGACGTGGCGGATGGTGGCGGTGAAGTCACCGGTGGTGCTGAGGGCGCCGGTGTCGTTCCACACGAAAACGCCGGCGTCACTGCCGCCCCAGAAGTCGGCGCCGCCACCGGTGATGGTGGTGGTGGTGCCGTCCGAGGTGAAGCTGGCCGCGGGAGTGGTGCCGGCGGCATCACCCCACGCTTCCAGTTTGTTGAACTGCGCGAGCAGGTTGGGTGCCACCAGACCACTGAGGGCGGTGAGGGTCAGGAGTTTACGGGCTTTTTTCATGGTCGAGGATTGAAGGAAGATAAGGGTTTGCGGCAGGAGGGGTCAGGGGACCCCGAAAGGCATTATTTCCGGTCAATCGACTCTTCTAGAGGAAAATCTGATTGCTTGGAAAGAGATTTTTTCGTTTTTTTTCGGGCGAAATGAACCCTTACATTTCCCAAATACGTCCGGCGATGGGCGAAATCGTTTCCGTGCGCCCCGCCATTCCCTTTCGAAACCGCCACCTTGGGGAGTCCTGTGCCGATTTCCCAACGACCGTGCCGGGACACCTGCGGCAAGGTGTGCTTCGTCCCGGCTGGGAGGCGTCGAGGCGGTGGCTGGTAGTGCTGGCCGCGCTGCTGAACGCGGCGGCGGTCTTGCCGGCGCAGGAGGTGCGAACGGCGGAGGGCATGGCGAGCCGGCCGCTGGGAGTCGCCTCTGAAACGGGCGGCGCGCTGCGCCGGGTGGCGGGGCCGGATGTTGGGCTGGCGTTCAAGACGACGGTGGATGAGACGCATGAACACAGGTATTTGTACCGGTCCGGCAGTGCGTTTGGCGGCGTGGCCATCGGGGATGTGGATGGCGATGGGCGGGCGGATGTGTTTCTGGCCGGGGCGGCGGGGAAGAGCGCGTTGTTCCGGAACGTGAGCGAGGGTGGGAAGCTCGCCTTCGCCGACATCACCGGGCGGAGCCCCGGATTGGATGGCGGGGCGCTGTGGCAGGTGGGGGCGTCCTTCGGGGATGTGGACGGCGATGGCGACCTTGATCTGTACGTCTGCCATTATGATGCGCCGAACGCCCTCTATATAAATGATGGTCAGGGGAAGTTCACTGAGCAGGCGGCCGCCTGGGGGGCCGGACTGGTGGACGCGTCCCATTCGGCGAGCTTCTGCGACTATGACAAAGACGGCGACCTGGACCTGTTTGTGCTGACCAACCGTTACGAGGACACGGCCGGTTATCGGGGCGGGGAGGCGGTGACGTTGCGGGACGGGCGGCCGGTGCTGAAGCCCGGGTATGAGAAATACTACGAAGTCTGGTACGAGGATGAGGACAACTGGGGGGTGACGACGCAGGGCCGGGAGAATTACCTCCTGCGCAACGACGGCGGAAAATTCACCGATGTGACCGCGGCGGCCGGGATCTCGGGACGCGGCGAAGGGTTGTCGATGGTGTGGTTCGACTACGATCACGACGGCTGGACCGACCTGTTCATTGCCAACGACCTGATTTCCCTGGACCAGTTGTGGCGCAACCGGGGCGACGGCACCTTTGTCAGCGTGCTCGGCGAAACGGTGCCGCACACCGCGTGGTTTTCGATGGGCTCGGATTTCGGCGACGTGAACAACGACGGGCTGACGGATTTCTTTGTCGCCGACATGTCGGCGACCAACCATTTCAAGCAGAAGACGACGATGGGGGTGATGGGCGGGAAGATTCTGGCCCGTTCGCAGGCCACCAAGCCGCCCCAGTACATGCGCAACGCCTTGTTCATCAATACGGGCACAGGCCGGTTTCTGGAGGGGGCGTTTCAGTCGAAGATTGCCAGTTCCGATTGGACCTGGGCCGTGCAGTTCATGGATCTGGACAGTGACGGCTGGCTCGATCTTCTGGTGACCAATGGCACGGTGCGCGCTTTCAACGACTCGGACCGTGCGCTCACCCCGGAGCAGCTGCGCGTCAAACACGAGTGGGAGTACATCAAAGGGTATCCGGCGCGCAAAGAGAAGAATCGCGTCTACCGGAATACCGGGGGCCAGAAGTTCAAGGACATGAGCGATGCCTGGGGGCTGGGCGAGGAAACCGTCAGCTATGCCGCGGCCCGCGGCGACCTTGACGGAGACGGCGACAGCGACCTTGTGGTGATGGACGGGGAATCGCCGGTGATGGTGTACCGGAACGACATCATGGGCGGAAGCCAGATCCTCGTCGAGCTGCGCGGCACCCGCAGCAACCGCTTCGGCGTGGGCGCGCGCCTCGAAGTCACCGCCGGCGGCCGCACCCTGCAGCGGGAAATGACCGGCAGCCGCGGCTACCTCGGCAGCAACGAACTGGTCGAACACTTCGGCCTGGGCGAAGCGACGACCGTCGACACGCTGCGGGTGACGTGGCCGTCGGGCGCGGTGCAGCAGTGGACCGGACTGGCGGTCGGCCGCAAATACACGCTGAGCGAGCCGGCGCAGGCCGCCCCGGCACCGGCGGCGGCACCGGCGCGTCCCGCTCTCTTTGCGGCGGCGGACCGGTCGTTCGGCCGGCACCGGGAGACGTGGTTTGATGATTTTGCGCGGCAGCTGTTGCTGCCCAACCAGCTGTCGCAGCTCGGCGGCGCCCTCGCCTGGGGCGATGTCGATGGCGACGGCGACGACGACCTGTATGTCGGCGGAGCGGCCGGCCAGGAGGGCGAGCTGCGGCTCAACGAAGGCGGCGGGGTGTTCGAGCTGGCGTGGGTCGACGCCTTTGTCCGCGACAAGGAATGCGAGGACATGGGAGCGGTGTTTTTTGATGCGGAGGGAGACGGGGACCTCGATTTGTATGTGGCCAGCGGGAGTTATGAATTCGACATCGGATCGAACGCCCTGCGCGACCGGCTGTATCTGAACGACGGCAGCGGCGGGTTCAGCGTGGCACCTGAGGGCAGTCTGCCGGAGCAGCGGCACAGCAGCGGGCCGGTGGCGGCGGTTGATTTCGACCGTGACGGCCGCGTCGACGTCTTTGTCGGCGGGCGGGTCATTCCCGGCCAGTACCCGCTGAGCCCGCGCAGCCTGCTTTTGAAGAACGAGGGTGGGCGGTTCAGCGACGTCGCCGCCACCGTGCCGGGGCTGGCCGAGGCCGGCATGGTGACCGGGGCGCTCTGGACCGATGTCGACAACGACGGCTGGCTCGATCTGATGCTGGCCGTCGAGTGGGGGCCGATCCGGCTGTTCCGCAATGAGCAGGGGCGCCTGCGGGAGGCGACGGGCGATGCCGGACTGGCTGAGCGCACCGGCTGGTGGAACAGCCTGGCGGCCGGCGACATCGATCACGACGGCGATCTTGATTATGTGGTGACCAACGTCGGCTTGAATACCAAGTACCATGCGTCGCCCGACCATCCGGTACGGTTGTTTTACGGCGATTTTGAAAAGAACGGGAACCTCCAGCTGGTGGAGGCGGAATATGAAAGCGGGGTGTTGTTCCCGATTCGAGGGAAGAGCTGTTCGAGTCAGGCGATGCCGCATCTCAAGACGAAGTTCACCACCTTCCAGGCCTTCGCCAAGGCGACCCTCGACGAGATCTACACGCCGACCAATCTTGATGCCTCGCATCAATTCTCCGTGAATACACTCGAATCCGGGCTGCTCATCAACGACGGCCGCGGGGTGTTCACCTTCCGTCCGCTGCCGTGGATGGCCCAGATCGCCCCGTGTTTCGGCGCGGCCGTCACCGATGCCGATGCTGACGGGCATGCCGATGTGCTGCTGGCTCAGAATTTCTTCGGTCCGCAGGTGGAAACCGGGCGGTTCGATGGCGGTCTGAGCCTGCTGCTGCGCGGTGACGGGGCGGGCGGCCTGACCGAAGTCTGGCCGAAGGAAAGCGGGCTGGTGGTCAGCGGTGACGCCCGGGCCCTGACCGTGGCCGACCTTGATGCCGACGGCCGGCCCGACGTGCTGGTGGCGCGGAATGACGCCACCCCGGCTGTTTTCCTCAACCGGCAGGCGGCGGCGGATGGGCGCGTGTTGCGGGTGCGGGTGGTCGGCGGCGCGAAAGGATCAGCGGCCGGCGCCCGGGTCACGATCCGCCGGTCAGCCGGTCCGCCGGTGACCGCGGAAATGGCCGCGGGATCCGGTTACCTGTCGCAGTCGCCGCCCGAAGTATTCGCCGGGCTGGGGCGGGACGGCACGGCCGGGGAAATCGTGGTGCGCTGGGCGGATGGCACGGAGACTCGCCAATCGGGATCCTGGGACGGCTCCAAACCCGTCTTGATGGCCCGCCCGTGAGCGGCTAAGGATTATTTTACTTATCCATGATGTTGCGACGATTTCTTGTTCCCCTGGTCGGCTGGGCCGTGTTGAGCAGTCTGACGGCCGGGGCCGCGGAGTTCCGGCTGCCGACGACCGATGAATTGCCGGGGGCGAGCGACGAGGTGCGTGCAGCCCTCGGGGCCTTTGAGAACAAGGACGCGGCCGGGGCGGTGAAGCGGCTGCAGGCGGCGGCGGCCAAGGACGACGCCAATGCGCAGTTTGTGCTCGGTTTGTGTCTGCAATACGGCCAGGGCGTCACGCAGTCGATCCCCCAGGCGCGGGCGATGTACGAAAAGGCGGCGGGCAACGGGCAGCCGGCGGCGCAGTTTTTCCTCGGGATGTTTCTGCTGACCGGCGGGTCGGCGGAGCCGGAGCGGGCGGCCCGCGAGGCGGTCGGCTGGCTGGAGAAGGCGGCGTTGCAGGGGTTTCACCGGGCCAACCATCAGCTGGCGGACATGTATCTCGGGGAGATCGGAGTGACGCGGGACGTGACCAAGGCACGGGACTGGCTGAAAAAGGGATCGCAGAATGGCGACCCGGTGGCCAGTTACCGGCTGGCGGTGATGAATGAGAAAGGCGAGGGGCTGGCCAAGCCGGATCCGGACGGGGCCCTGGTGCTGTACGAGCAGGCGGCTGAAGGGGGCCTGACGGAAGCGATGCTGTATCTCGGGCGCATGTACCAGACCGGCGTCCGCGGCACGGCCGATTTCACCAAGGCCCGGCAGTATTACGAGCAGGCGGAAAAGCTGAAGGTGCCGGAGGCGCGCTTCCGGCTCGGACAGCTCTACCAGTACGGCCTGGGGGTGGACAAGGACGAGGCGCGGGCGCTTTTCTTCTTCCGCAAGGGGGCTGAGCAGAACGAGCCCAACTGCCTCTTTCAGATAGGCCAGATGGCCGCCGCCGGCGCCGGCACCAAAAAAGACGAGAACGAAGCCCGCGAATGGTTCAAGCGCGCCGCCCAGTTGAATTTTGCGCCGGCCGTGGCCGCGCTGGGCCTCATGAACGAGGAGGGGCAGGCGGGATTCGAAAAGAGCGTGAAAGAAGCTTTGCGCTATTACCTGCAGGCCGGCGAGCTGGGCGATGCCGCCTCGCAGAACAAGCTCGGCGTCTGGTACCGCAGTGGCGAGGGGCCGGTGCTCAAGGACAATGTGGCGGCCGCCGCGTGGTTCGGGCTCGCCGTGCAGTCGGGGTACCCGGCCGCTCAGGTCAACCTCGGCCTGATGGCGGAGGAAGGAGCCGGCATGCCGCGCAACCCCGCGCTGGCCGGACAACTCTTCCAGGCCGCCGCCGCCCAGGGGCACGCCCTCGGCATGTTCTTCATGGGACGGTTGCTCGAATCCGGGCGCGGAGCCCCGGCCGACCCGGTCGCCGCCTTCGTGCTCTACGAACAGGCCGCCCCGCTCCACCCGCCGGCCGCCGAGGCCCGCGACGCCCTGAAGCCGAAGCTCAACGGCCAGCAGCTCGACGAAGCCCGCAAACAGCTGGAAGCCCGGCGCCAGGCGGCCGCGGGCGCCTCTCCGGGCGGGGCGGCGCCGGAGACGACGCCACCGGCGGCCTCTTCACCGGCAACGCCGGTGGAGCCCGCAAAGGAATGAAGGATTCCGCGACCGGTTCCTGCGGCGGTCACGCCAGCCCGCTGCGGCGCAGCAGGGCCTCGGCATCGGGGTCGCGGCCCATGAAGTCGCGGAACAAATCGGACGGATCCGCGCTGTTGCCGCGGCTGAGGAGCCGCTCGCGGTATTCCCGCCCGACGGTCGGGCTGAGCACGCCATCGTCCTTGAAGCGCGAGAAGGCATCGGCCTCAAGGACCTCGGCCCACTTGTAGCTGTAGTAACCGGCGGCGTAGCCGGTCGGGTCGGCGAACAGGTGGGTGAAGCGCCGGGCCATGGTGGGCGGCCGCGTTTTCAGCGGCATGAGATACCCATCGAGGATGTCGTTGGCGACCTCGTCGAGGGTGCGGCCCTGCGGGTGCGGCTCGTTGAGGTGCAGGTCGAGATCGAGCTTGCCCAGCGAGAGCTGCCGCATGGTGGCCATGGCTGACTGGTAATTGCGCGCGGCCAGCATTTTCCGGAAGAGTTTGGGCGGGATCGGCTCGCCGGTCAGGTGGTGGCGGGCGAAGAAGTCGAGGCTCTCGCGTTCCCAGCAGAAATTTTCCATCAGCTGGCTGGGCAGTTCGACAAAATCCCAGGCGACATTGACGCCGTTGAGCGACTTGATTTCCACGTCACCGAGCAGGTGGTGGAGGAGGTGTCCGAATTCGTGAAAGACGGTTTCGACCTCGTTGTGGGTGAGCAAAGACGGGTGGCCGGGGGTCGACGGGGTCATGTTGCCGCACATCAGGCCGAGATGCGGCGTGCGTGGGCGGCCGGGAGCGGCCGGATGACCGGTCTTGAGGTAATTCATCCAGGCGCCGCCGCGTTTGCTGTCCCGCGGATGCCAGTCGGCGTAGAACGACCCGAGGTGTGTGCCGTCGAGGTCGGCGATCTCGTAGAATTTCACCTCCGGGTGCCAGACCTCGACCGGGCCTCCCTGCTCGGCCGGGACTGATCCGGCGGGCGGCTCATGGCCGGGTTCGATAAAAACTGACGGTCGTTCGCGGATCTGCAGCCCGAAGAGGTGTTCGCAGAGCCGGAACATGCCGCTGAGTACGCTGTCGATGGCGAAGTAGGGCCGGAGTTCCTCCTCGTCGAAATCGTAGAGCGCCTTGCGCTGGCGTTCGCTCCAGTAGGCGATGTCCCAGGGTTCGAGCGGCTGGGCCGGGGTGCCGGTGGCTTCGGCGCGGAATTCCTGGAGGGCGCGGGTTTCTCCGGCGAAGGGGGTGGCGATGCGGGCGTGCAGGTCGGTGATGAAGCCGCGGGCGGTGGCGCCGGTGCGGGCCATGCGGCGCTGGAGCACGAGGTCGGGGAAATGCGGATGGCCGAGCAGTTCGGCCTTTTCCCGGCGCAGGCGCAGGATCTGCCAGATGAGTTCCGTGTTATCGTGGGCGCCGCCGTGGCCGATCGAGGTGCTGGCCTGCCAGACTTCGCGGCGGAGGGTTTCGTCATCGGCGTGTTCGAGCACCGGCATCATCGAAGGTGCCTTCAGGGTGAGCCGCCAGGCCGGGGCGTCGTCCCGGTCCAGTCCGCGGGCGCGGGCCTCGGCGCGGGCTGCTTCGCGGACGACCTCGGGCAGGCCGAGCAGGCGGGCCGGGTCGGTGACCACGAGTTCCCAGGCGTTGGTCGAGTCGAGGACGTTTTCCGAATATTTCTGGGTGGCGACGGCCAGTTCCGCCTGCAGGGCGGCGAGGCGTTCTTTTTTGGCCCTCGGCAGTTCGGCGCCGTTCTGGCGAAACTCGGCCATCGTTTCCTCGAGGAAGCGGTGCTGGATGCCGTCGAGGCGCCGTGCTTCGTCGGTCCGGGCGTAGGTCACGAAGAGGTCCCAGAGGGATTCATTGAGGGTGAGGCGAGTGAAAAAGTCGGAGACCTTCGGGAGCATCTCGTTGTAGGCAACGCGGAGCGGCTCATTGTTGCAGACGGCGTCGAGGTGGCCGACCAGACCCCAGGCCTCGCTGAGCGGTTCGAGGGCGCGTTCGTAGCCGAGGAAAACGCTGTCGAACGTCATGCGGCCGCGGTCCTGCCGGCAGAGGGTGTCGACGGCCTGTTCGGCCCGGGCGAGGGCTTCGGTGATTTCGGGAACGACCCGTTGCGGGGTCAGGGTGGACCAGCGGATGTGGAAGCGGCGATCGAGGAATGACATGCAGGGAAAAACGTGGGAGAGGGTGGGTGGGGTGGCGGGCCGGAGGCGGTGCGGGTTATTTCAGAGGATTGGCAACGGTTTTCGACCATTTTTGATTACGCCGCCAGGCGCGTGCCAGAGTCAGATTTTGGTGGG
>JALRGF010000251.1 GCA_023253495.1 Verrucomicrobiales bacterium | reverse complement strand
AAGCCGCGACGATTGAGCCCGCCCGCAGTCGGGACCGTGGAACCGCCGGCCGGAGCCGCGGACGACACTGGATTCGAGGAGTTGTTCATGTGCGTGCAGCATGAGAGTCCCCAACGCCCCGGCAACCCGAAGTTTTCCTCTCCGCGCCCTCGGTGGGTCACTGAGGGGGGCGGTGTACCGAGGCCACTCCCTTTCGAACTCCGCCGCGACCACAACCGCGACGAGGCCGATCTCCTCTGGCAGGAGGGCTTGGCCATGGCTGCCGCGGAAATCACATCCGCGTCGACCTTTTCAGCTGCCCTTGCTGAAAGGACGCGTCCGCTTCCGCGGAATGGTGTGGCACGGCACCGGGGGCACCTTGATCTGCGGCAGCGAGCCCCGGGAGTTGAGCGATGAGGTCCGGGGCCTTCACTTTGCGGACGGAGGACCCTGTTTGATTCCAGGAACGAGCCGACCGCCCCGAGTGCTCACAGGGTACCTGTCCCGCAATGGGGAATCGCATGTCACCTTCCTCTGTATCCAGCCGCCACTTCGAGGTTCGCGGCATTCGACCTCTGCGGGGCAGTCCTCGCCGCCGTCACTCCGCCCAACCGTGTCCGCGCCGTTTCTGGAACGGCACGCTTTCGGCGATGGCGATGACCAGCGAGTGGAACGCGAAATCGTCCTTGCGTGCTTTTTCGACGATCTCGTTGAGGGCCGGTTTGTCGTAATATTCAACCCCGCGTCCGAGGGCGAAGGTGAGCAGTTTGCCGGCGAGGGTGCGCACGAACTGGTCAGATTTGTCGCGCAGCAGGATGGTGGTCAACTCGGCGGCATTGCTGAATTCCTGACCGCTGGTCAGGCGGCCGGCGCTTTCCACCGGCTGGCCGTCATCGAGGTCGCGCCAGGCACCGGTGGCGTCGAAGTTTTCGAACCCGAAGCCGATGGGGTCGAGCATGGCGTGGCAATTGGCGCAGGCGGGATCGGCGCGGTGTTGTTCGAGGCGTTGGCGCAAGGTGCCATGGAGTTCTTTGGCGCTCTCAAGAGTCGGCACATTCGGGGGCGGCGGAGGCGGCGGGGTGCCGAGCAGGTTTTCGAGGACCCATTTACCGCGCTTGACTGGCGAGGTGCGGGTCGGGTCTGAGGTCACGGTGAGGACCGAGGCATGAGTGAGCAGGCCGCGCCGGCGGGAGGGGTCGAGGCTGACTCGCTGGAAATCGCTGCCGGAGACCCCTTCGATGCCGTAATGCCGCGCCAGGCGTTCGTTCACAAATGTGTACTCGGCACTGAGGAATTCGAGCACACTCCGGTTGGCGGTGAGCAGGAAATGGAAAAACTCCTCGGTTTCCCGGCCCATCGCCGTGCGCAATTCGTTGTCCCAGCTGAACATCCGGCGGTTCGGTCGCGACGTGGCGAGGTTGCGGGTTTCCAGCCATTGGCCGCCGAAGTTGCGCGCCAGTTCGCGCGCCTTCGGATCCGCGAGCATGCGCCGGATTTCCGCCGCCAGATTCGGACGCAACTCGCCGCGTTGCGCCAGCGCGAGCAACCGGTCGTCCGGCATGGTCGACCACAGGAAATAACTCAGCCGGCTGGCGAGGGCGAAATCGCTCAGGTCCACGACCTGCCCCGCGTCGGCGGGGTCCTGCTGCCACTCGATGCGGTAGAGGAACGACGGACTCACCAGCGCCGCCTTCATCGCCACCTTTACCGCCTGCGTCCAGTCGTCGCCGGCCTGCTGCCGTCGGGCGGCCAGACTGACGAGCTTGGCGAGTTCCTCCGGTCGGACCGGGCGCCGGTAGGCACGGTGGGCGAAAGCCTCGAGGACTTTCCGGGTGGCCGCCTCGGTGCCATCGGTGCCCGGATCTTGGACAAAGAGGCGTCGGTGGGTTTCGGGCAGCGGCGTATTTCCGTCCCAGACCGGTCCGTGCAGTTCGATTCCCATCACGTACAGGTTCCGGTCCCGACCCTCCTCGACGTGATCATTGATGAAGGCGGCGCCGATTTTCCGTACGCCGGGTTTGACCATGACCATGGCTTCGACCGACTGCGGCTCGGCCGCGGTGGCGGTCACGTCGAACGTCTGCACCGCCTCATCGCCGACCCGCAGCGAGACCCTTGCCGGTTCATCACCCGCCTGCTCGGCGTAGACTCGCGCCCGCAGGCGGTACGGCGCCTCCATCGTGAACGTGTGCGTGAACCCCGCTTCCCCGTTGCTCCAGAGACGGAAGACCGGACCATCGGCCGCACCGGCATTCTCTTCCGCGGTCAGGCCGTCGGCCGCCACCGTCAGGGTCACCGGCTCCGGCGCCACGGCGGCGTTGAGCACCGCATCGGCTGCGGTGAGATACCGTTCGACCAGCACCGGCGGCATTGCCAGGACATCGCCGATGTTGTCGAAACCGTAGCCGCTGTCGTCATCGGGAAACTGATCCGCCGGTCGGATTGTCACCCCCAGCAGGTCGCGGACGGTGTTGTTGTATTCGGTTTTGTTCAGCCGCCGGACGGTGACGCGGCCCGGATCGGGATTGGCCGGATCCACCGGAAAGACGGTGTCGTCAATCCAACGCACCAGCAGCTTCCGCTCCTCCGCGGTCGGCTGCTCCTTGTCCGCCGGCGGCATCAGCCAGTTGTCGATATTGAAAAGAATCCCCTCCCATTTCTTGCGCGCCGCCACCAGATCCGCCTCGGACTCATAAGGATCGAGCGAGAGGCCGCCCTTGTCCATACCGTCGCCATGACAGTCCCAGCAGTACTTTTCGAGCAGCGGCCTGATGTCACCGGCAAAGGACAGCGGCGGCGCCGCCAGAACGCTTCCTCCCGGCAGCAGGCCGCCGAAACCCAGAAGAGCGCAGAGACGAAAGTTCATCCCATTCCATTCACCCGCTTTTCCTTTCCCTCAACCCCGCATCGCCGCGCCCGCTCCTGATTGACCTCCCCGGCAATCCCCGAAGCCCGACCCGCCCTCCGGGGGCCCGGTTCATTTCCCGGATGGCCGGTGGGCGAGGAAATGCGCCTTCAGGCCGGCGGCGACCGCATCAGCGTATTCGCGGTAGAGGCTGGGGCGCCTCTTCCCGGCGACCAGCCGCTCGCCCTCGTAGTCACCGGCGACCACGCGGTCGTGGACCTCGCGATTGTTCATCACGTAAGGTTCGGTGAAAACGACCGGGCACTGGTAGAGACGGTTGGCCATCAGGTTGCGCGCCCAGACATAGGGGTTTTCGGGCAGCGGGCGGTGGGCGTTGCCGGCCATGTGACCGGCGCCGTAGTCATACGGCGGCAAACCGGTGGCCGCCGCCAGGCTTCTGGAAACCGCGTCGGCCAGGCGCAATTCCTCGCGCTCGCTGCGCTGGAAAACGCGTTCGAGCATCTCGTGGCGCACGTCGTCGAGGGCGAGTTCGGTGGCGTCGTAGTGACCGTTGACGATCAGATGCAGGTGATTGATCTCGGTGAAGGTCACGGTGTCCGGCTCGCCCCAGGGTTCGGCGTTGAAATGCAGGCAGACGAGCAGGTCCGGCCGGATCTGGCGGTTCACCCGGTCGGCACGGGCGCGGATTTCCGCCTTGCGGTAAAAAAACAATTCCGCCTGCTGCGGAGTGGTTGCGAGCGCGGCATAATCATCGGGCCGCGTGGCAGTGACCGGCTCCGCCCCGTCGCGCACCAGGAAAACCGTCGCCCCGAGGGCCTCCAGGGCCGGCTGGAGCAGACGCGCGGTCATCAACGTCATCTCGCCCTCCATAACCGCCGTGGTACTGCCCGGCGACTGGTACCACCGCTGCTCCATGCGGGCCCATGCCCCGCCGATGTGCCCGGGATCAATCGCCACCTTCACCCCGTCGAGCGGACGGGCGACCGGATCCGGCGAGGGCGGCAGCTCCGATGCCTCGCGCCAGTACCGCGGCGGCGGTCGCGTCCCCCGCAGGCTCAGCGGCTGCCGCGGGGCGGCGGCATCCGCCGACCAGCGGGTGATATCGACCCGCGGCGGCCCGCCGGTGCCCTCGACCAGGGTCAGCAGCGACTGCCATGCGGGCGTGCCATCGCCGTAGACCCGGTCCATCGCCTGCCGGAAATCGCTGGTGGTCTGGGTATCCGCAAAGCGGTCGAGACTCTCCCACCGGGGCTCGGGCGCGAGGGAGGAGAGTGACCGGACCGGGGCGGGCGCCGCGGGCCGCCCGGGCGACGGCACCCCGGCGCCACCCGGCGGCGGCTTCTGAAACAGGATGTAAAAAACCAGCGCCCCGCCGGAAACCAGCAGGACCAGCACCGCCGCGATCAGCGGCCATTGATCTGATGGGATCCGTCTCATGCGCGTGCCGCTTTACACCGGACCATTTCCCGCGAAGTTGGATGTTTCATGACGGAGGAATCAGCCACAGCGGAACCACTGCGCATCTTGTTTCTGGGTGACATCTTCGGAGAGCCCGGGCGCAAGGCGGTGATCGCTCATCTCCCGTCCCTGCGGGAGAGGTTCCAGATCGACTTTACCATCGTCAACGGCGAAAACGCCGCCGGCGGGCGCGGCATCACGGGCAAAATCGCCATCAGCCTGCTGCGCGCCGGTGTGAGCGTGATCACCCTCGGCGACCACGCCTGGGACCAGCCCGACATCACCGAATACATGCCGACCGAGCCGCGGCTGCTCCGCCCGCTCAATTACCCGCCGGGCGCACCCGGTCACGGCCACATCGTGCTCGACACGCCCAAGGGTCCCGTCGGCGTGCTCAATGTGCAGGGGCGCGTCTTCATGGGTCAGGCGCTCGACAACCCGTTCCTCACCGCCCGCGCGGTGGTCGACCGCATGCTGGCCGACGGCATCAAGGTGATCTTTGCCGATTTCCACGCCGAGGCGACCAGCGAAAAAATCGCCTTCGGCCGCAGTCTGGAAAACCTCGCGACCGCCGTCGTCGGCACCCACACCCACGTCCAGACGTCTGATGAAATCGTCTTTCCCGGAGGCACTGCTTATCTCACGGACGCGGGCATGTGCGGTCCTCTGCATTCGGTGATCGGGAGCGATCCGATGCCGATCATCCACCGGTTCTGCACCAACCTGCCCACCCGCAACCACGTGGCCAAGGGCGATGTGCGCCTGTGCGGGTGCGTTGTGGAAGCCGATCCCGCCACCGGCCGCGCCCGCCGCATCGAAAGGATCATGGAAATTGTGCCTGTGCCCTCGTGAGCGATTACGAACTTCTCGACAGCGGAGGGTTTCAGAAACTCGAGCGCTTCGGGCCCGTCACCGTGGCGCGGCCGTGTGCTCAGGCGGTGTGGCGGCCGCGGCTGCCCGCGACGCTCTGGCGCAATGCCACCGCGAGCTTTTTCCGCGACGGCCAGAAAACCCGGTGGTCGGGTCGCGAGCGGCTGCCCGCCACTTGGAACCTTGGCGTC